>DATLVJ010000566.1:0-2452 GCA_035577585.1 Candidatus Limnocylindrales bacterium | reverse complement strand
ACGTAAGGCCCCGTAACCGCGCTCTTGAAAGTGAACGAGCCATCCGCCTGTAATGTGAGATCGTCTTTTCCGTTGTTCTCAATCACCAATCCCGTGCCAGTCAGGCCGACCACCTGGCCGCCAACCGTGAACGGACCACTGCCGCCCGTGCCTCCGCCAGTGCCCCCGCTAGTGGTTCCGCCCTTGATGCCGCTGCAGCCGCCAATCACTAGGGCCAAGCCGGCGACGAATGTCGAGAAAGTCTTTTTGCTGGGGATCATGTTCATCCTCTTGTATTTCTCTGCCTTCAGGAAGCACGACCCTGCGCGGGATCGAGTCGACCTGGCAGGCGGCTTTTCCCTGACTCCTCTTGCCTCCCAAGCTAGGCCAAACTGCTCGTTTCACTGATCTGGGTGCTGGCCCTGGAAGCAAATGCCGGCCGGAACACATGGCCAGGCATAGGAGTACTAAACCTGCATTCGTAGTTTGCTTCCCGCTTTAGCGCTCCGCAAGATTTGGCAGAGGAGGGTGTGTTGAACTGGCTAATAACCGTGCGCGGTCACGGAGTTAACGGATTAACGACGTAGACGATTCACGAACCATCGCGAGGCGCGATTCTGCAGTCCGCCGCGCACACCCCCAGATTCTTGTGCAGCGGCGGTCGTCCCGCATCCTTACTTTTTATTATTCTTCCGGCTAGTTTGTCTGCCGCGCCACCACGGGCAGATCCACCGACCGGACTTCCGCGGTCATCTGCGTGGTCCGCAGCCAGTCAATCTGGTCTGTGTTCACGGAGCCTTCCGCGCCGTTCAGATCGTGGTAGTGCATCTGGCCGCGGTCGATCCGGTACTTGGTCACTTCCAGCACCTGATTCGACTTCAGCACCAGCGTGGTCACACGCGTCGCCGCTAGCTCCGAAATCGGCGCGGGCGCTGAAGTGGCTGGAGCTGCGCTCAAGGTCATCGCCGCGGGAATAATGTTCTCGCTCGATACGACCGGTGAAGGCAATTCCATCATCGTCGATTGCTGCACTGCGGCTGGCTCAGGCGCGGGGGCATATGCGCCCGGTTTGGGGATGTTGGAAGAGGCGTACGGCGGCCTGTCCGGATGGCTGGCGGCAGCCGACACATTGAGAGGTGTCGCGATGGATAGCGGCAAGTTCCTCGGTGCCGTGATAGACCCAGACAAATTGCGCGGCACCGCCAGCGACGCCGAAAAATTTCGCGGCACCACGATGTCGTCCATCAACCGCAGTTGCAGCGGCTCTTCCCCCTTCAGGGTCGGCCGAGGCCCGCGCGCCGGAAGCATCAGCACCTTCCAGGGCCACAGCGGCGGAATCATCCACTCGACGACGTCCCGCTTCGGGTGCCCTTTGCCCTTGATGTCTCCCTGCTTGTCCACTTTGTATCCCTTCGCCGCGATCACTTTTGCCGGCAGCGGCACATCCCCGGCGGGCACAATTACGCGGTCAAACGAGATTTTTAAATAGCCCTTGCCCACGAAGTGGCCCGGGTCCTTTTCCTCTTCCAGATGTCCGGCGAGCATGCTTCCCCGCGGAAACACTGTGCGCCCGAACTCCTGAAAGCTCTTCAAATGGCACAACACCGGATCTCCCACCGACGCCGTCGCCGACGAGAAGTTCGGCTCACTCATAGTGCACTGCAGCAGCGTCCCGGCCGGCACCAGCAGGTCCTGAGCATGGACCCCGTTTGCCAACACCAGTAGCGTTACAGCGCTCACCAAAGAAACGATGAGACGTTTCATAACTGCCTCCAAGTTGTGGATTTCCGCAACGGCCTGGCGAGAGAGCCGTGATGGACAGTGGGGACACCCGTGCGGGCGGAATTCTCGCGCACACAAGGACATCCCCTCAGTCTTGGTGGCCACAACCCAGGTTGTCCGCAAAAGTCGCGGCGATTTAGATTTTTTCTATTTTGGGAAAAAGAGGTACCAGGACTAAATGAGTTCCCTCAGCTGGGCTTTGAGCCGGAGAACAGCCCGGGTTTTCCTCATTTCCCCGTAACGTGCATTTTTGCGGGCTGCTCGGCAAGAATTTTTTCCAGCGCCCCCGCCAATTTGTCGGCAGTTGAGGGCTTCTGAATGGTTTCGCGAATTCCCAGGCTCTCGGCCTTCTGTTGATCGTCGGCCTGGAGGTAACCAGAGGTAAGCAGGACGGGAATATCGGGCCGCGTTCGATGTATCTCCTCTGTAAGCTCGAAGCCGGACATTCCCGGCATCGATAAATCCGTCACCACCGCATCGAAGTCCGACGGATTCTCGCGAAACTGTTTCAGCGCGGTCACGGCACTGGTGAATCCACTCACCCGGTAGCCCCGGCGCTCCAGCAATCGCGTCGACAAAAATACCAATGCTTCTTCATCATCCACGTACAGGATGTGCTCGCTGCGGGTTTGCCCGGAGTCCTTCGGCGCATCGGCGGAGGCCTCCGCGGCTTCGGTGGCGATCGGGAAGA
>DATLVJ010000565.1:0-7151 GCA_035577585.1 Candidatus Limnocylindrales bacterium | reverse complement strand
CAAAAACAAGAAACTGGACGAGGGTGTACTTGTTCAATTGGCGGAGCACTTGTCCATTCGGTTTGCTCTGGAGCAGTTCGAACGCGGAGAAGTGAAGGTGAACGCAGTGCGGCAGATGCTGGACCGCATGAACCAGGAAATTGATCACCTGCGAAACATCCTGGGGCAACACGAAGACAAAATGGCGGAAGCGGGAATTTTGGTGGAATCGCACCGGGAGATGCTGGATCGCGTGTTTTGGGCGTCCGTTCCGGAGAGCGCGAAGCGCGAAGTGTTGCTCTCGGAAGAAGCGTGGTGCATTCCGCCGAAGAACGTGCAGTCTTACGTTGCGGATTTGCTGAAGCAGGGAGAGAGGGCCGACGCCGTCAGCATCCTGCAGAATTACGCCCGATGCGCGGATAGCGAAGAGCCGGATGCCCGGAAGCGCGCGGCAACCGGGCTTTCGGAAATGGCCGGGCTGTATGCAGAGGCGGACCCAAAGCTCCTGCAGGAAGCTCTGCGACACATTGGACTGCGGCTGAGCCTTGAGCAAGATCCGGATTTGCAGTCGTTGGTGAGCGCGACATTCATAAGGCTGAGCCAGGAAGCGGCGACGCACCGCCAGTATGCAGCGATGTCGCAGGCGTTGAATCTTGTGGAGGCAGTGGAAGGGCAACGCCCCGGAATCGGCAAAACGCTCCGAGGGAAGATGGGGATTGAGGAGCGGGTGCCGGAATTTGTGGAAGAGGCGCTGCGCGCGAGAGGCTTGGCGGCTGGGCTTACCGGTGTGCTGAAACATATGCCGCAAACGGCCATGGAACAATTGTCTTCGCGTTTTAATCGGTGCCAGTTCCGAAGCGACCTGGAAAATGTGGCTGGCCTGGCGCAAGATCTGGGGGAAGAGGCGCTGCAATATCTGCGAAGTACGCTGCGCGGCGGGCCGGTGGCGGAGGCTACTGAGATGGTGGGATTGCTGGCCAGGCTCGATATGCAAGCCGCGGAAACTTTTCTGCCCGCGCGCATGAGGGATTTTCCCCGCACCTCGCAGGACCGCGTAGTCCGTCAAGTGGCGGCATGCGGCGCGCAAGGCAGTTGCCGGTTGCTCCTCGCGCTGCTGGATTTCGTGGATCCGCTGGTGATGCCGCTGGTGATCGACGAAGTCGGAATGACCGGGGATCGTGAAGGGTTGGGGCGATTGTTGACGATCGCAGACGGTGACTTGCCAACCGATGCCGCCCCTTATCTCCGGATAAAAGCACTGGAAGCGCTGGGGAGGCTGCGGGCGCCAGAGTCGGTGAACACATTGCGTCGAATTGTGGAGGCAAAGAAAATCTTCGGCTGGGCGAATGCGCAGGAGTTGCGAATCGCGGCATTTCAGTCCTTGGCAAAAATGGATCCGGAGTGGGCGAAGAGTTTCCTGCCGGAGAGCGGAATCGAAGCGGCGGATCTGGTGCTGGAACCGCTGGAGATACCCGTGGGGTCAAGATTTGTGCGGCAGCGCCGGCACGCGCGAATCCGGCTGCAAAAGACCGTGGCGGCAGTGAGCACAAATTTGAAACAGAATTGCCGGCTGGAAATAAAGACGGCCAGCCTGGCGGGGGGCTTGGCGGCTACCAATATGCACCTGGCGCCGGGAACCAAGGTGCAACTACGGATGCAGCTCGGGCTGCGGAACGTGCAGGCAACAGCGCTGATGCGGGATTACAGGGCGCAAGATATGTCATTTGAAATCATAGATATAGGGCTGGAAGAGCGAGGCCGGCTTCGCAAGTTGCTGATGGAGAATTTTGGAAAGGCGAACCTGGAGTAAAAGCATCCGAACAAGCCACCCTGCCGATCGCTGAATCTGCGGCCCAATGTTATTGCTTTAGGTTCCGCCAAGCCCTAGTGTACAACCAGTAACCATTCGCAAGTACTACACCGCGGTACCTTTGAGTCATTTACCCGGCTCAGATTCCTCTTTAATCTGGTCTTAACTTGTTGAGATGCGCCGAGGTTTGTCCGCCTGCGGCCGAGAAAGTCGAAGTGACGGTTATCTTGTCCTGTGCCTAAAGGTATCCAAATCCGGGTATGCGCGGTACTGTGCGCCCTTGCAGCCATCCTGACCGGGGCGCGGGGAGAAGAGCCGCGTTCCGATTTTCCCGACAATCCAAGATTCACAGTACAACGGTTCGAGGACCAGGAAGGCATGGGCGCGGTCACAACCACCGCACTTGGACAAGATGCCCAGGGATTTCTGTGGATTGGCACGCAGACGGGTCTTTATCGCTACGACGGAACCCGCGCGAAGAAAATGCCGGAGGTGGAGAGCATCATCGGCCACTACGTTGTGGACCTGCTGATCGCGCCAGACGGAACGCCGTGGTTTGCCGGAACCCGTGGAATCGCGTTTTACAAAGAGGGCCAGTTTCAAAAGCTGGAAATTCCGGCGAGTTCGATGCCCCTCTTGAACGGGGTGCAGGTTTTTGCAGTGGACCGACAGGGAATTGTGTACGCGCTGATGTACAAGCGCGGCCTGCTGATCCTAGACCCGAAAAATCCCGGCAAGACGGAAACCATCGCGCAGACACTGAGCAGTTGGGAAACGCCGGAGGGAATAGTCCGGGCTTTGGACGATTCGATCTGGTTCACCGCGGGGCGGAAACTGGTGCAGTTGAGCGCGGCAACCCGAAAAGTTGCAGTGCAGCCCGGAATCCACCTGCCGAATGAGCGCGTTGTGGCATTGCAGTTCGACGGCATCGGGATGCTGTGGCTGCGCACTGCGACAGGGCTCGCGCGGGTGGATACGCGTGAGCACAAACTGGAGTTCGCCGAAGAGGTGGCCGGCGAGGCGAATGACGAAGAGGGAAAGCCTTCAGTTGACGCCGAGGGAAAACTGCTGGTGCCGAGTTCCTCGGGATTGTACTGGCAACAGAACGGGCGCTGGCGGCTGGTGAACGTGAAGCATGGCCTGGCGAGCAACTTGATTCAGTGCGCGATGGAAGATCGCGAGGGCACACTGTGGGTCGGCGGCTCGGGCACCGGGCTGGACCGGCTGACCGGAGTTCGGGAGTGGTCGGCGTGGACAACGGCGGAAGGTCTGCCGGACAACTCCACGTGGACGACGCTGCGGGATCGCCACGGAAGGTTGTGGGTGAGCACAGCGCATGGAATTGGAATCTGGAACGGGCAGAAGGGAAGCTGGGAGAATGTGCCTTCGCTGCGGGAGCACGCTGGGCGGCAGATCCGGCAGATGCAAATTGCGCGTGATGGCTCTATCTGGGCGCTTACGATCACGGGCGCGATCGTGCAGATTGATCCGGAAACTTATGGCACGACAACCATCGCGAATTTCCGCGGTAGAAATTTTGTGAGTATCCTGGCCGCGCCAGATGGAAGTATCTGGGCGACTACACGCGCGCGACTGGTGCGATTCGTTCCGCGTGGGCCGGAAACAAAGCCGGTGGAAGTACCGTTGCCAGCGGTAGATGGAGCGGAAGTCGAATACCTCGCGTTCTCACCGAACGGCGTTTTGTGGGCGACGGGCCCGGGCACCCTTTATCGCTACGATGGGAAAAAATGGAAAGTCCTGCGGGTGAGTGACGGCTTGAACGGCCAGACGATGACGAGTCTGGCGGCCGTGAACGATAACGAAGTCTGGGTGGCCTACAACGACGTTGTTGGCGTGACCCACGTCACCATTGGACCAGGAGGAATTCCTCGATTCGATTTTCGTAATTGGGATCGAACGGTGATCGGCCGTGACGCGAAAGGCCGTATGTGGTTCGACGGCACAGACGGAATCGTGATTCTATGGCCGGACGGACATCTCCAACGGCTCAACCATTCGAATGGATTGATCTGGGACGACCTGAGCCCGTGGACGGGAGCACGCGAAGAGGCCGACGGCAGCTATCTGATAGCGACGTCGCGCGGATTGTCGCGCTATAAGCCGGTGGGCGAGGTGAGGAAGGAAGCTCCGCCTAAAGTGGTCTTGACCACCGTTTCGCTTGGTGGAACCGAACGCGGGGTCAACCAGAAGTCCTTCGTGGATTCGACTGACGGAACCCTGATGGTGCAATTTTCGCCCGTGGTGCTCGACACACCCGAACAGGTTACTTGCCGATACCAGTTGGACGGCCTGGAGAAACGGCCAACGGAAACGGCACAGCGCGAATTGCGCTATGGCGGCCTGCCGCCGGGAAGTTACGAGTTCTGGGTCCAGTGCAAAGAAGCGGATTCACCGAGCTATTCGACGAAGACCAGTTTTTATTTTCGCGTCTTGCCGACGGTGTGGCAGTCCAGTTGGGCGAGGGGCCTGGTGGTAATCGGGTTGATGGGTGGCATCTGGGGATTTGTTTCGCTGCGCACGCGAACCCTGAACCGCCGCAAGAGTGAGCTGGAAACGGCGGTGGCCCAGCGCAGCGCGGAGTTGCTGCTGAAAAACCAGGAGCTGGAACAGATCTCGCTGACCGATCCACTGACAGGCACGCGGAACCGGAGATATTTCTACGACACAATTCCGAAGGACCAGGCGCAAACGCTGCGTTCGCATCAACGGATTGGCGATTCCCAGAAGAGAACCACGGCGCCGCAAGAACTGATTTTTGTCCTGGTGGATATTGACCGGTTCAAGCGGGTAAACGACGAGATGGGCCACGCGGCGG
This sequence comes from Candidatus Limnocylindrales bacterium, assembly GCA_035577585.1. Lineage (GTDB taxonomy): Bacteria > Acidobacteriota > Terriglobia > Acidiferrales > UBA7541 > Acidiferrum. The sequence goes on along the minus strand of DATLVJ010000565.1, from coordinate 2,526 downwards.
GAGACAAATTGCTGCAGGAGGTGGCCAAGCGCATCGGGTCCGTGATGCGGCGTTCCGACGACCTGGTGCGATGGGGCGGGGAAGAGTTCATGCTGGTCTGCCGGACGACGGACCGTGAAAACGCGGGGCTGCTGTGCACGCGCGTGCTAGAAGCGGTGCGCGACCTGCCGTTCGATGTCGGCAACGGAGTCCAATTGCATAAGACGTGCTCCATCGGCTGGGCGCCCTACCCCTGGGTGCTTGGGGCCACACAGATGCTTACCATAGACAACGTAATCGAACTGGCGGACAAGGCGCTGTATCTGGCTAAGCGCGAGGGGCGCAACCGGAGCTATGGGCTGGTGCCCGCAGCCATGGCGACGACTTCGGAGAGAAGCATTTCGATTGAGAATTTGCGCGATTGCCCGCAGGAACTTGTGCAGATCGTTTGAGGTCTCTCGCAGCAAGACTTCCCACAAAACCAGAACTATCAGAGCAAAACCTCCCGGATAGACGGGGCCATGGAATTTATTTTTTCAATTCTGAGAGCCAATTGGAGACGAGGACCAGGGGAGTCGGAATCCCCTGCGGCAGTTCGGTGACAACGAAGTGCTGACCATCAGGCGCGTTGTCATATGCGTTGCCGATTGGTGCGGTGTAGCTGACGCGGAAAAGCGGGCGCACCTGGTCCAGCTCAAACTCATCCTTCTGGGGATTTACGCTGGCGGCGTGCAACCAGCCATCAAGCCCGACGAAATAAATCTCCTTACTGTCGCCCCGCCAGCCCGGGAAAGTGCCTCCGGTTTGTGAAATTTGCCAACGGCCCTCGCCACTCGGGAAATGCGTGACATAGACCTCTTCACGGCCGGAATCGGTGGAAGTATAGGCCAGCCAACGATCGTCGGGAGAAAGCCGGTATTGAATGATTCTTCCCAGAGGCGATTGCGCCTTCGCAAGGACGATTGGTTTCTTGTCCCCCGTAAGCGGCAGGGCCCAGACGGCTGCACCGGTGGGACCGCTCTGTTCCATGTGGAGTAGATAGCGGGAGTCTGAGGACAATTGCGGCATCAGCAGTGTCTCTCCTGCCGGGGCGCTTTCCATCAAGATTTCTTCCTGGCCGCCGCCATTGGCCATCCGGGAGCGGAGTGAGGTACCGGAGAATACAGTATTTCCGTTCTGCCTGACGTAGACGATGCGACGTCCGTCCGCGGACCAAGAAGGCATAACGTGGGTCCCACCGCCGAAAGTCAGGCGGGTACGCGTGCCGCGCTCGAGATCGAATAGCCAAATGTCCGCCTCTGGATCGCCCATGGCAGCGGCAAGATGCTTTCCGTCGGGAGAGATCCGGCCGCTTCCCTTAAAAAAGGTGCGTTCGCCCACGGGACGGATGGATTTCCCAGTACGATCCTTCCAGTAGAGTTCAGTGCCAAGGGCTTTGGTGCCGTGCTCGTAGAGCAACAGCCCAGTGTCACTGACCGTAAAGGTGGTGTGCCAGGTGCCGGCGTCGTATTCAACAAAATTGGCCAAGGTGAAGGGTTCGCCGGACACGGTGCCGGAGTTCAAGTCAAATTTTGCGGCCAGCAGTTGCGTCTGGACGTGATACAGGAGATATCCCGAGGCATAGCGGGCATCGGAATCTGTATCGAGGACGTGTTTAAAGGAGCCGTCGGCGAGGGAGCCAAAATAGATGCCTTGTTCGGAGTTGCCGGAGTGATTCGTGCCAAAAAAGAGGAAATGCCGGCCGTCCGGAAGGAATTGCGGCCAGCGATGGGTAGTGTGCTTGCCGGAATCGAATTTGGTGAGCGGCGCGGGTGTTCCACCGGACGCGGGAATTTTCCAGAGAGTGTCCCGGTAGTCGGGCTCGTAAATGATGATGTTGTCTTGATTCCACGAGCCACCGCGAGGGTTGGCGGCGTTTGTGAGTGCGGTCACCGGTCCGCCGTCAGCGGCGACTTTCTTCAAGTGGCCTTCGGCGAAAAAACCGATGAACTTGCCATCGTATGACCAGAAGGGAAACGAAGCGCCTTCCGTGCCCTCGAGTTTCCGGGCGGCAACGTCGTTGAGAGATTGCACCCAGAGAAAGCTCCGATCTTTGTCGGCACGCGCGGAAAACGTAATCGCCGTGCCGTCGCGCCGGAGGACAGGCGGCCCGGAAAAATCGCCGGTGAAGTCGAACACAGTGTCCGGCGGCGGCGGAAGAAAAGAGCGGACGGTTTGGGCCGGGGCCGCGCTCTTCTCGCGCAGGTTGGACCATAACAGCAGTCCGAGAAGAGCGGCAAGGGCGGTGGCCCAGACGAGATTTAGCTTCCAGAGGCGCGCTGGTTGGGACGGATCCGCTTTCTCCGGGGCTGGGCCAGTGGAGGCGATCCAGCGCAGCTCATTGGCGATATCCGCGGCGCTTTGCCAGCGGCAATCGGGTGCTTTGGCCAGACAAGTTTGGACAACGTGCTCAAGCGACGCTGGCGTAAGCGGCTGGAACTTGGCGATGGGCTCCGGATCTTTTTCCAGGATTGCGGAGGCAACGGAGATCTGGCTCTTCCCGTCAAA
>DATLVJ010000564.1:0-5664 GCA_035577585.1 Candidatus Limnocylindrales bacterium | reverse complement strand
CCTTGGCCACCGGCGCCAGGCAGTTTGTCGTGCACGATGCGTTCGATATCACGTGATGCTTCGCGGGATCGTACGTCTTGTCGTTCACGCCAAGCACGAACGTCGCATCAGGATCCTCCGCCGGCGCCGAAATAATCACTTTTTTCACCGGCGCGCGCAGGTGCTTCTTCGCCTCGGGCCCCTTGGTGAAAAGACCCGTGGACTCCACCACGATATCCGCACCAACGCTGGCCCAATTAATTTCCGCCGGGTCCTTTACCTTGAATACCTTGATGGCTTTGCCTTCGATGCTGATCGTGTCGTCGGTGTGCGTGATGTTGTGCGGCAGATTCCCAAGCACGGAATCGTATTTCAAAAGATGTGCCAGCGTCTTGGCATCCGTAATATCGTTCACGGCGACGAACTGAATCTCCTTATCGTCAATCGCTGTGCGCACAATGTTGCGGCCGATGCGGCCGAAGCCGTTGATTCCTACCTTGATTGTCATACTTCCTCCGGTGCGGGTTTCTGAATTGCGGCGGCACATCAGGTTCGCAAGACGCCGCGGGTGGAACTAAAAATGCTAGGTGGAGTGTAAGCAAAAGTCAACGAAAGACAAAGTACATGCGTCACAATCCCGGATAATTTTTCTCAGCGGGCCGAAACATCGCATCCCGGATTGAAACCAATTCCGGCTCTGGACTTCCACTCAATCCGTCTTCTTTACGTCATGCAGTTTGATCCGCATCTTCGATTCTTCGGCCAGACTCTTCACGGCAAGCCGCGTTTCGCTCACCATTGTAAAACATCCAGCGCTGAGCCCTAAGACGGCGGAACCCCCGGTCACGACGGCAAGCAGTGCACCTGCCTGAAACAGCGGCCTCTGACCGTAAAACGCGGCAATCGATCCCGCAACGGAAATCAGCGCCGACGATGCAAACAACCCCAGCGCCGCGTAGAAAAGCCGTAACGCCCGCAGCAGCATATGCGTGCGCGTCTCCAGCGCCCGCATTTGTGAATTCCACTCCAGAAATCCTTCCGACCCCGGCTTGCTCACCGCAATATCGGACGCCACCACTCGCGTGCGATCCACAACCCGGCCCAACCGGTTGCTCGTTCCCAGCGCCAGAACCGAACATGCATTGGTGAGAATCGCGGGCGCTACGATGGCCGTCAGAACGGCGAAGGGGTTATTGGCCACGAATTGATATTGCATTTTGCTCCACGCTACTGTGGGTACTGCTTGATGGAGCTTACTTTGTCCCCGCGAAAATGCACAAACACTGTTTTGTCCGGCGGGTGCCCGTAGATCCAGTCTTCCGTGTCGTACCCCTCGGCATCCCGTTCGCGCACCTTGCGGTCGGGCTTTCCAATTGCCGCCACCACTTCCTCGCGGTCCATCCCCGGAACCGCTCGGCGATCCGTGATGGCCTTTTTCATTTCCGGCGGCAGCGTGTCGATCCAATGCACGGCGGCTGAGCGCTCTCTCGTGAAATCCAGGAAAGGCGAAAGAATATTTTTCAGGTCGTCCGGCGAAAGGTCCGGAATATTCTTGGGGAATTGAACGTACAGCGTCCCGCCCGCGCCTTGCTGAAATCCCGCCGGGCCTTGCTCCTGCTGCGTCGTGGTTGTCGATTGCGGAGCCTGCGATGGCCCGCCCACGCTAACCTGAATCCGATCCCGCCAGCTTTTCTTCGGCCGCCCGCCGCCATTCACGTCCACGATGATAGTGTGCTCGTGAAATTCCAGTTTGGTGATCTGCGCGTTGTCGCCGGTATTGATTGCCGCGCCGTGCGTGGACACCACTCGATCCAGATACTCCTGATTGAGCGGCTTGTCGGTGTAGAGGATGAAGCCCTCTTTCCCGCCGGGAATTGGCTTGCGCACCTTCGCGAATTCCCCGGAAACAAACCGGATCAGGTTCAGCTTGGAGGGCTCCGTCAGATTCGCGCCCTTCGGCCCGTTCGATTGCTGCGCGCCGCCCGATTGCGTGTCGGGCTCCGTGAGAAATGCCGGCAGGAACGAAATGCTTTCGCCGGAAGAAAAACTTCCCGAAGAGTTGCGCTCCGGCGCCGGCAAATGCGGCAGCTTCGGCAAGTCCGCCGCGGCGAACGCAAAAATCAGCAACGAAATGGGAAGCCAATTGGACATAACAATCCGCGCACCACCCTGCCCGGGACCCACCTATTTTATGATGCGCCGAGTCGATTGAGTAGTGGTTCAGGTAAAAAATCTATTGTGAGACCACGGTGACTCCCTGCCGGTCAATCCGCATCGGCAGCAGTTCCCCGCCGCACTCTACCACCGACTTTTCCACTCGTTCGCGGGCGTCCGGCTCAATCAACAGAACCAGGCATCCCCCGCCGCCAGCCCCGCAAACTTTCCCAGCCAGCGCACCATTCCGCCTTGCGCCATTAATAATCGCGTCAATTGTTTTTGTCGAGATGGTCGGCAAATTGCGCCGGCGAAAAGCCCATTCCGCGTGCATCAGCCGGCCCGTCTCTTTCCAGTCGCCTCTTTCCAGGGCCACGCGCATTTTCTGCGCGATCTGCGAAATGTGCTCGATATTATTCCGTACCGACTTCTTCCCGTCGATGTGCGCCTTGAAGACTTCCCAGTTGTTGATGCCCGATTGCCGCGGTTTCCCCGTGTAACAAACCACCAGGCGGCGTTCCAGTTCGTCCAGGTTCACGCGCAACTCGATGCGCCGTTCTCCGCCCGGTAGCAACTCAATCGCAGCGGCCCCGCCAAACGCCGGTGGATAGTGGTCCTGCGTTCCGGTAGGCACGCGAATCACAATTCCTTCGGCGTCGCGGCTGATGTGGATCCAATCCACCGTGCTCCTCCCCGCCCCCGTGAATCGATCGAGCGCCGCGCAAATGGCCACGGCCATGGCGCTCGAGCCACCGATTCCCGCGCCTGCCGGAGCTTCCGAATTGGTGGTCAGCGTGAAGCCGCCTTCGGGACGGAAGAATTTCACGATCTCCGCCAGCAGCGGCAAACGGTAGCGCTTCGCGCGGACCAGCGCCGCAAACGATCCGAAGGATTCCGATTTGCTCGTGTCGAGCGAAACCAACTTGATGCGAGAGTCGCCAGCCGGCTGCGTTTCGATTGTGCAGCTGGCATAACGCGAGATCGCGGCGTTCAGCGTCAGCGCGCCGGGATGAAAAAGATACAGCGGCCAGATGTCCAGCGTGCCGCCGGCAAGATCAACGCGTGTAGGAGCCTTCGATTCGATGCGCATGTTTTTCCGTGGCCCGGCGAACCCGAGCACTGGCTAGAGTAACGGAAGCGCGCCCTACTTGCTGCCGGCATTTGCGGCGCGGTTGCGAAGAAGTAGAGGCCCGGCTTCGCGAGCCGCCAGCGCGGGATTCGGCTCAAAGCAGCGGCGGCAGCGCGCTTCATAAGCGCTGCCCGCGCCGACGACAATCAATTCTTCGCTTTCCACCAGCCGCTGCGTGTGAACCGCGGGATTCCCGCAGCGCACGCAGATCGCCAGTAGCTTGGTGATTTCTTCGGCGATAGCCAGCAGGCGCGGCATCGGCTCAAATGGACGCCCGCGAAAATCGGTGTCCAGGCCGGCTACGATTACGCGCTTGCCGAGATTGGCCAGTTTGGTGCAAACGTCCACCACTTCATCGCCAAGGAATTGCGCTTCATCAATTCCCACGACTTCCGTGCGCGGCTGCATCTTTTCGACAATTTCAGAGGCTTTGGTGACGTTGTCGGACGGAATCCCCAGCCCGTTGTGCGAAACAATTTCGTTGGCGGCGTAACGCGAATCTATCGCCGGCTTGAAAATCTGCACCCGCTGGCGGGCGATTTCCGCGCGGCGGAGGCGGCGAATCAGTTCCTCGCTCTTGCCGGAGAACATCGGCCCGACGACGACTTCGATCCAACCCATGTTGCCCTTGACGATGTCCACGCCGCGTCTCCTTGAACGACCCTGCGTAGCGGCCACCTTCAGGTGGCCCGGCTACTCTGACCGGTCTAAAGACCGGCCACTACAAAATCTTCCCAACAGCCCGTGCTGCTGGGCGGTACATCTTCACATTGTAGAACGGCGCGAAGGCCGCGACCACTGCCAGGCGGAAGGACTCCTGGCGCGTGACGAGATTGTCGCTCAGCACGCCCCACGCGCCCTGCCCGTCGCGAATCCCGACTGCTCCGGCGTAGCGATCGATCGCGATGGAAAGCTCCGTCCCGCGTGCCAGAACTTCTTCCGCCAGCAACTCCGGAATTTCAATGCTGCCGGAGCAGCCGAAATGCCCGCGCACGCCGTCGGTGACGTACGCCCAGCTTTCGAGGAACACACGGCGAGTGTCGTTTTCGACGGCCACGTCCAGTCCACCTTCGAGGCCAACGCAGTAGTCGGCTCGATTGCCGGATTCGGCGAGCATCTTGTGCAATGCCTCCGCCCGCTGCCGCGCTCCCTGCATCAACTCTTCGCGCGAAGACGGCGTATGGCTGACGCCGCTCTCCACTTCATAACCTTGAATTTCAATCGGCGCCTGCGGAGACAGCTTGGCGCCAAAGCTGGCGGCAGCTTCCTGAACCGCCTGGAGTTTAGGCCGCCGGGTGCTCCCGACAGCGATGCGGCATGCGTTCACGCGAATAGAGGCCCTGTCAGCGCAGTGTACCGGCAAACCGCCACGAGTTTAACGCCGAATTTCACCACTCTGAGGAAAACCCGAGGAAAACAGAGACTGCCAGGTGCCCTACCCTACGCGTCTTTTGCGTAGGGTATGCCATTCATTTCTGCTCTCAGTTCTGCTCTCAACCTTACATACCACTTTATAAACTAACCGCAAAGTGATAGAAATCAAAAACTGGGTGGCCTACCCTTTGCGCCTTTTGCAAAGGGTGGGTCCGCTCTTAATCTTTTTTTCGATGCCGACAAACCTAAATCGCATAACCGGCCACCGCGACCTCCACTTCATCACCTTCTGCTGCTACCACCGCCAGAAATTGCTCGAAACGCCTAAATCCCGCGATTCCGCCGTACAAATCCTCGCCGAAGTCCGCGCCAAATTCGCCTTCGCCCTCGTGGGCTACGTAATCATGCCCGAGCATGTCCACCTCATAGTCAACGAAACTCCGACACTCCTTCCTGCCACTGTGGTGCAAATATTCAAACAACGCGTCTCCCGATCCCTGCGCGGCGACCAGGGCGACCCACTCGGACAAACCGCCGCGCACCCTACGAACGGGAGCGCTGAACTCCGCCGCTTCTGGCAACGGCGCTACTACGACTTCAACGTCTACACCCGCGAAAAGCTAAAAGAAAAGTTGGAATATATGCACGCAAATCCGGTAACGGAGAAACTCGTGGCCCATCCTCGGGATTGGCCATGGAGCAGTTGGTCGTTCTACGCAACCGGAAAAGGATTGTTGAAGATGGATGCGATTTGAAAAAAGAGAATATGGCGAAGGAACAGAAATAGTGAACTCGAAGAGCAGACCCACCCTTTGCCAACCCCGCAAAGGGTAGGCCACCCAGGGAAACTCAATCCAAATAGCGTGCGCCGCCCGCCATTTTTTCATAGGCTCGAATAGTTTCTTTTTTGAGATGTAGAGCAGCCAACAGTCTGTGGGCACCGTTATAGAGGTCCATGTTCGAAATGGGGTGCTTCATACAAACGGGATGACCATCGTCGTCCCAATTTTTTACAAGGTAAGCAATGC
>DATLVJ010000563.1:0-3493 GCA_035577585.1 Candidatus Limnocylindrales bacterium | reverse complement strand
GCGATAATCGCCTTGGTCACCGGCTTCGTCTCGTTCGGTCCCCGCACGGCTATGGACACAACCCCAGCCTCTTTCACCGGGTAATCATTCCCTCCCACGAATAGCGCGTCGCCCACAAATAGCATCTCCTCGAGCGAAATGCCCAGCAGCACCCGCAGCTTTCCGATCCCGTACGCTTTGTCAACGCCGGGCTTGGTCACGTCAATGGACGTTGTGCCGCCCATTCGCACCGAAAACTCCTGGAGATTCGTATCAAGAATCGCTTTGATCTTCTTTCGCTTCGCAAAATCGAAATCCCACTTCGACTTTTCCGCCAGCGGAGCTTGCTGTCCCAATGCGGAAAATGTTATCTGGCTTCCTCGGTCTTCAATCACCTCGCCCCACACCTTTTCGGCCTTAAAACCAGCCACCACCACAGCACTAGTCATGGCGCTGATGATCTTCTCTTTTTCAGCTGCACTGAAGTCTTCGGAGTAAATCTTTTGCCAGCCACATTCGTAACGAAAAAACTTCGTGCCGCAAGTAGGAAGCAAAGACAGGTTTGCGAGCCGTTCGTCCACGGGAAAGTTGGGCAGGAGCTGCTTTTCGAACTGCGGCCAATCGCCGCCGGATATCACGGCTATCTTCGCGAGACCGAGAAGGTCGTGCAATAGCCCTGACATTTCAGGGTCCAGCGACGACTTGCTTTCGGCAAGCGTGCCGTCCAGATCGAAGACGATGAGCTTTATCATTTTCGAGAAATTCGACCGGCGCTAAAACATTGCCGGTGAAACTTTGCGTTTCTTCGTACTTCTCCTTTGATGAATCCGCGTTTGAATCTCAAATGCTGACGACGCAAGCAAATACTTGCTGCCTTTGCAAACGGTGTGCTCGCACGCACAATCGGCTTCTGGCGTTTCCTTTCCCGACTCGCAAACCGTGCTGCAATACCTGCCCGATGAAACTACACACGTACAAGCCGGATGGGTGCAGGCTTCCTGTCTCGCGATTCTCATTTTTCTTTTCCTCTTGAGAACTTCGGCCCGCAGTCCTCACGCTTGCTCAACAAACCATAGCGGTCCACCGCAACGCACAAACAATCTCGCGCGCTACGAGGGTCTTTAATCTATGGCCGCACTGCCGCTGGCTCCCCTACCAATTCCTCGAAAAGCGTTCGATAGTGAATCATCGCCATCCGCAAATCCTCGGTGCTCGCTTGTCCCTTTGTTTGGCGAAGCGCGCTCTCGTGAGCAAGGCGATAATTCTCGAGAACCAGCGGATGATCCACACTAATATCCGCCGCGCGTTGCTCGAAGTCGCTCACGGGATATCCTCGCGTCGTCATGACGTCGCCCAATAGTTTGTCGGCGTCCGTTATCGCTCCCCCTGGACCGTCAACGAACCGCGCCTGAACTTTGCTCCAGGACTCCGTAAACCGGGCACGATCTGCCGCCGCGAGCGGCCGGATCGCCAATCCGCGCACGCGTTCCGAACGCTGAACGAGTGCCGCTTCTGCTCGCCGCTGGCTTCCGCCTTCTTTCACCGCGCGCGTGTACTCGGCTCCGCCAAACTGCGTGCGTAGCCGCCCCGTGCGCCGCTTGCGATTCAGCAGCCAAAAGCCAATTCCAGCCGCCACGAGCACGATTACACCGATAACAATCTCCACTTCCACTGCGCTTATTGCTGGCCAATCCATAACGTCCCTCCGGTTTTTCCAAAATTCTAAAACCACACCCGGGTATCATTAGCTTTCGGTTGTTCGAACGAACCAACGGACTCGATCTTTTGTAGTCCCCGTTGCACTTGCCCGAATTCCTTCTGAATTCTCCCGGCAATCTTTTCCGCGGTGCCGTCTGTTTCCAATTCTGGCAATTTTACAAAGTCAGACGAAGCACTCTGACTCCAATGCAGAAAAGGCTCCCCCCTATTACGGTCACCATCGTAATGAACGCAATCACCGATTTCTGTTCACATCAAGACACAAGCGCTTGTGCTTTGACGATTCTCTCGCTGTGTGGGTTCTCGTTTCTCTCGTGTCCCTTGGCCGGAGACAAATTCCAATTTGTTGCAATGCCAGCTTGGGCGCCACTTGACCTCTGGAAGTCTCACCATCGTCGACGAAGGCTGGGCATAACTGATTGATTTATAAGGCTAATAGGCGGTTAGAACTACACACCGCCAGTACTGTTCAATTTTGAACAGTCTGGGGGGGGGTCGGCGCTATTCTGATATATGCCATCTTCAGCAGTTCGCCCTTCACGCAGTGCCACCAGCAAGGCCCCTCGCTCTTTCCAAAGTGCGAACTCAGGAAAAACTGTTTTTGATGTACAGTCATTTCTCGATTCGGCCGGTCTCAAACGAAAAGTTACACAGTTTCTCTCAAAAGAAACCATCTTCGCGCAAGGCGACTTGGCAAAAAACGTTTTCTACATTCAAGAAGGCAGCGTGAAACTGGCTGTCGTCAATGAATCCGGCAAGGAAGCAGTCGTGGCCATTCTCGGACCCGGGGATTTTTTGGGCGAAGGATGCCTTGCCGGCCAGTCAAACTGCATGGCTTCCGCAACCGCCCTTGTTCCCACCACCGCTCTCGTCATTGAAAAAGCGGAAATGATTCGTGTCCTGCACGGCGAGCACGAATTTTCCGACCGTTTCATTGCCTACATGCTTACGCGAAACATTCGTGTCGAAGCGGACTTGATCGATCAGCTGTTCAACTCCACCGAGAAGCGCCTCGCGCGCACTTTGCTTCTACTGGCGCGCTTCGGCGAGCATGGAAAACCGGACAAGATCATTCCACAAATGTCGCAGGAGACCCTGGCGGAGATAATTGGCACAACCCGCTCCCGCGTCAATTTCTTTATGAACAAATTCAGAAAATTGGGCTTCATCCAGTACAACGGCGAAATTCACGTCCACAACTCCCTCTTGAGTGTCGTCCTGCACGACTAAATGCTCTTTTGCGCGGCACTGGAAGCGCTCCCGCCCCCACGTCGCGAAAGTCTGTGATCCGCCAAATGTCCACGCCCATGCTTAATGTGACGATGTGACTCTTATCGAACAGATTTCGAATTCCAAATCTGAGAGCCTTGTGGCCATCGGCACGGAGCCGGATAGAACTCGGCATCCGTCGCGTGCATTCAGCGGTACAGGGAGCTAAAACCATGTTGGGAATAATTGCAGCCGTTCTGATCGTTCTTTGGTTGCTTGGATTCTTGGCTTTTCACGTCTCCAGCGGCCTCGTTCACCTCCTGCTGCTAATTGGCATTGTGATGCTTTGCGTGCATTTCCTCAGTGGCAGATCAGCCACGAACTAGGTGACTTGCCCGCACGAAGGGGCATTTTCGCTTTTTGGCTTGCGAACAAAGATTCGCGGGAGTTGATATGCAATTCGGCAGAATTCACGGCATTGCCCTGGCGGTTTTCGGGGCACTCTTGCTCGGATTTCAGATAATGCTCTATGTTACGGCGCAGCAAAGAGTTGTTCCTTTCCCTGCGGGATCTGCAACGCCGAGAG
>DATLVJ010000562.1:0-11126 GCA_035577585.1 Candidatus Limnocylindrales bacterium | reverse complement strand
TCCCGCTCCGGACATCGGCTCCAACGAACAGACCATGGCCTGGGTGATGGACACCTATTCGATGCACGCCCGCCAGGCGACCACCGCGGTGGTAACCGGCAAGCCCATCGAACTCGGTGGTTCGCGCGGACGCCGCGAAGCCACCGGCCGTGGCGTGATGATCTGCGTGGACAAGGCTCTCGCCAAGCTGGGGATGAAAAAAGAGAGTACCCGCGTGATTATTCAGGGCTTCGGAAACGTGGGCTCGCTGGCCGCGGATCTGATGCAAAAAGCCGGGTACAAAATCATCGGCCTCGCCGATATCGGCGGGGGCTTGTACAACGAAAAAGGATTCGACGTTCCCAAGGTGATCGATTGGGTATACACCCAGAAGAAGGCGTTGCAGGACTTCCCGGGCGGCGGCACCAAAATGAGTTCGCGCGACGTGCTGTTCCAACCGTGCGATGTGCTTATCCCGGCGGCGATCGAAAACCAGATTACCGAGCAAAATGCTCACCAGGTGCAATGCAAAATTCTATGCGAGGGCGCCAACGGGCCCACCACGTGGCAAGCCGATGCAATCATTGACGCCAAGGGAATCTTCACGGTGCCTGATATCCTGGGCAACGCCGGTGGCGTCACGGTCAGCTACTTCGAATGGGTGCAGGACCGGCAGGGATTCTTCTGGCGCGAGAGTGAAGTCAACGAGCGCTTACTAGACGTCATGGAACGTTCTTTTGACGAAGTGGTCCGATACGCAGAGACCCACAAGGTAAACAACCGGATTGCGGCTTACATGCTGGCGATTGACCGGGTGGCCACCGCCCTGAAGCTTCGCGGCATTTACGCGTAATTTGCACTTGGCTTTCCGGGCTGCTCGGCGTACTCTCTCTCCCAGAAGTTACGGTATATTTACAATTTTATTCGGTTCGAACTGCCCCTCGGCCGAGGAAAGGGTCCGCCCAGTGGCCACGGACTCGACCCCTGAAGTTTACGGAAGACTTGAAGACCAGTACCGGCGCGAGATTTGTCTCGTAGGCCGGTGGATGTATGAACGGGGCCACATCGTGGCCTGCGAAGGCAATCTTTCCGTTCGGCTTGACGCCAACCGCATTCTCACCACTCCAACTTGCATGAATAAGGGCATGATGTCGCCCGAAGATCTCGTCATCATGGATATGGATGGGCGACACCTGCAGGGCGACCGGAAAATCTCGTCGGAAGCCGGCATGCACCTGCTGTTTTATCGCATGCGGCCGGACGTGCAGGCGGTTTGCCACGCGCATCCGCCGACGGCGACGGGGTTTGCCGCGGCGGGCGTGGGACTTGATCAAGCGTTGCTGCCCGAGGTGGTCGTCTCACTGGGGAAAATTCCGCTGGTGCGCTATGCCACGCCGGGGACGCCGGATCTGGGTGCTGTTCTTGAACCGTATGTGCCGCACTACGACGCATTGCTGCTGGCGAATCATGGCGCGGTCACCTGCGGCCCCGATCTGCGGACGGCATTTTTTCGAATGGAAACGCTGGAGCATTTTGCGAAGATTGCGTTCACCGCAAAACTCAGTGGCGAGCCGCAGCTTCTGACCACGCGAGAAGTTGCCAAGCTTATGGCCGCGCGCGCCCGGTATCACGTGAGTCCGCCGCCGGGTGGTGGCGCCGAGCTGCCGGAAACCTGCGACGGCGGCGAAAGTGAAACGGACGAAGTCACCCTGACGCGCTCTGAGCTGGATGCGTTGGTGGATGAAGCTGTTCGAAAGGACCGCGCCCGCCGCTGATCCTGCCGATTTCGAAATTGCCTGGCCCGGGTATCCCGTCGCGTTTATATTTCAACCAATTCAGATAGGGGGGTAACCCATGACACCTCGGCTGGACTACCGCAAATTTGCAAAAGAACCGATCAAAGCACTGATGGATATGGAGACTTACCTCGCGCAGTGCGGCCTGGACCACAAGCTGCTGCACATGATTAAGCTTCGCGCGTCCCAGATCAACGGCTGCGCGTATTGCATTGACATGCACTGGAAGGATGCGTGTGCGGCAGGCGAAACCGAACAACGGCTCTACGGGCTCGATGCCTGGCGGGAGTCCCCCTATTACACCGAACGCGAGCGTGCCGCGCTGGAATGGACGGAAGCCCTCACGCTGATTGCAGCCATGCATGCGCCTGACGAAGCGTTCGCCGCGGTGAAGGCCCATTTTTCGGACAAAGAGATACTCGACCTTACCTACGCGATATCCACGATCAACGCCTGGAACCGAATCGCGATTTCCATGCGCGCTGTTCCCGGGCATTACCAACCGGCGCAGAAATCTTCCGCAGCCAGTTGAGGTGGCAGAATGCCGGAACAAAAAGCGTTCTTCGATGCGATCCGGGCAGGCGATCTTGCGGCAGTAAAGGCCTATATCGGGGCCGACGCTTCGCTTGCTTCAGCCCGGAATGATTCCGGAGTTTCAGCAACCCTGACCGCCGTCTACATGGGGCGCGGTGAAATCCGAGACTTTCTGATAGCCGGCGGCGCTGCGCTGGATTTACCAGAGGCTGCCGCCGTAGGGCAGCTTGCCCGCGTTCGTGAACTCGTTGAAAAACATAATGCCCAGGCAAACTCCCTTTCTCCCGACGGCTTTCCCGTGCTGGCGCTGGCGGCTTTTTTGGGACACCTGGAAGTCGTCGAATACCTGGCCGCTCACGGAGCTGACCTCAACGCTGCGGCCACGAATGGCTCCGGTTACAACGCGCTGACGGGTGCGGTCACCAGCGGCCACGTCGCCGTTGTCCAATGGCTTCTCGAACATGGTGCGGATGCCAATTACCGCTACTCCGGGGGCTACTCGCCGTTGTTGACGGCCGCTGCCAATGGGCGGCTCGATATCGCAAAGCTACTTTTGGCTCACGGCGCCGACCCACGAGCCACTACCAATGACGGCAAATCTCCCTTGTCCCTGGCCGAAGAGCGGAACCATCCCGAAACCGCCGCGCTGTTTCAGGCCCGCGCCGCTTCCTGAGAATTTCCGCAAAATGAAACGATCCAGTTTGAAGCTTCGCACTTTTTCTTTCCCGCGTTGACACCGCCGCGCCCGAGCGGCAATACTTTCATTCGATGATCGGACTCCTTCGCGGCCGCCTGCTTGAAAAAAGACCCAATCAAGTCATTCTCGATGTCGGCGGCGTCGGCTACCTGGTTGCCGTGCCGCTTTCCACGTTTGCCGCCGTGGGTGATCTCCACGCCGAAGTTACCCTGCTGATCCATACCCATGTACGCGAGGATGCGCTGTCTCTCTACGGGTTTCTCTCCGCACGCGAAAAACATTTGTTCGAGCTGCTCCTCGGCGCCTCCGGCGTCGGGCCGTCGCTGGCGCTGAAAATTCTTTCC
Organism: Candidatus Limnocylindrales bacterium; assembly: GCA_035577585.1. Classification (GTDB taxonomy): domain Bacteria; phylum Acidobacteriota; class Terriglobia; order Acidiferrales; family UBA7541; genus Acidiferrum. The sequence goes on along the minus strand of DATLVJ010000562.1, from coordinate 7,776 downwards.
GGCATGAATGTCGAGGAGCTGGTTCCGGCCATTCGCACGGGCGACCTGGCGCGGCTTACGAAAATTCCAGGCGTCGGGCGGAAAACCGCCGAACGCATGGTCGTTGAACTCAAGGACAAGCTCGAAGCCGTGGCCATCGAGACCGAAAAGCCGGCGCCTTCTTCGCCCGCTGGCGTCGAAGCCGACGTCAAGTCGGCACTGCTCAACCTGGGCTACGACGAGCGGACGGCTGACGTAGCCCTCGCCGAAGCCAAGCGCGAAGCCGGCGCTTCCAATTTCGAAAAGTTGCTTCGTGTTACTCTTGCAGCGCTGAGCACGTCCGCGCGCTCGTGAATCTATTTCGTATACGAGGCCGGATAGAGGTCTAGTCAGTAGGCGATATGGCGGAATTCAGCCAGAAAAAAGCAGTTGCGCACCGTGATGAGCGCACTCCCGAGCGGATCGTCAGCGGAGCGCCGCTCGATGACGACGCGCGGCTCGACGCCAGCGTTCGGCCGAAAACGCTTGCCGAATACATCGGCCAGAAGCGGGTAAAGGAAAACATCGCCATCGCCATCGAAGCCGCGCGCACCCGCGGCGAGGCTCTCGACCATGTGTTGCTGTACGGGCCTCCGGGCCTTGGTAAAACCACGCTCGCGCAGATCATCGCCAACGAACTCGGCGTGGTGATCAAAACCAGCGCCGGGCCGCTGCTGGAGCGCAAAGGCGACCTCACCGCCATTCTGACTTCACTCGAGAAAAAGGAAGTTTTCTTTCTCGACGAGATTCATCGCCTGCAGCCTGCCGTGGAAGAGGTGCTCTATCCCGCGATGGAAGATTTTCGCGTAGACCTGGTGATCGGTCAGGGACCGGGAGCGCGCATTCACCCGTTTCACCTGAGCCAGTTTACGCTCGTCGGCGCCACTACCCGCGCCGGACTGATCACCGCGCCGTTGCGCTCGCGCTTCGGCATCGTGCATCGCCTGGATTTTTACGAGCCGGAAGATCTGCTGATCATCCTGCACCGCTCCGCGAAAATCCTGAACATTCAGATGGACCCAGCGGGCGCTGAGGAAATTGCCGGGCGCTGCCGTGGCACGCCACGGGTAGCCAATCGTCTGCTCCGTCGCGCCCGTGACTTCGCCGAAGTGCGAGCCGAGGGTCGCATCACCCGCGAAGTGGCACAGGAATCTCTGCGGATGCTGGGCGTGGATGAACACGGCCTCGACGAAGTGGACCGCAACCTGATGATCGCTCTGCTGGACAAATATGCCGGCGGGCCCGTCGGCGTTGGCACGCTCGCCGCCGCCCTCAGCGAAGAAGAAGACGCCATCGAGGAGATGTACGAGCCTTATCTGATGCAGATCGGCATGCTCGACCGCACGCCCCGGGGCCGCGTCGCCACTGCCCGCGCCTACGAATATTTCGGCCGCCAACTCCCCAAGCGCCAGCCCCGCCTGTTTTAACGCGGCTGTACTCGGATTCCTTCCAGGCTTCGTCCTATCTTTGCCGCAGCAGTGCCGTCCGGCCAACAAGTTCGCCCCCAAAACCCGGCGCTGGCCAGGCTTATTCAAAAGAATTCAGGCGGAGAACTTCACATGACCATCGCTAGGCTCGCAGTTCCCATTTTCGTAATCACTCTTGCGATAGCAGCGGCTGATGTCTCCTCAGCGCAGCAACCAGTTAACCTGCCGTCCGCTCCCATACCTGCACGAATCTTTTCAGCCAGGAAAATGTTTGTTTCCAACGCGACAGGCGAAATTCCGATGCCTCCGGATACCCTTGATCTGGCTTACAACGAGTTCTACGCCGCCATGAAGAGTTGGGGTCGCTACGACGTTGTTGCTGACCCTTCGGATGCTGATCTGGTTTTTGAGCTCCGTTTCCACTATTCCGTCGGCCCGACAGGTGTTTTTCAAGGGAGCGGCGGTTCAACCGAGGATTTTCAATTGCGCGTTTCGATCCTGGACTCCAGGACCCGCACAATTCTTTGGGCCCTGAGCAAAAGCATTCCGCAGTCCAGCAATAAAATAAAAAGCCGCCAATTCTTTGATCAGTCCATGGCCGCGCTCGTGGATAATCTGAAAAAACTTGCCAGCCAGCCTTCCCCGACAGTGGCCGGCCAGAGAAACTAGAAAGTTCGGTACTCCGACGGCTCAGACGAAAGGATTCTCTACCTTTATGCCGAAGTATTCCTGACCAGTGTTCAAGTCTTCGGACCAGATCTTTTTGCAGCCCGCGCGTTCGGCGGCCGCGACGATCATCCCGTCGTAAAAGTGGAGCCCGTATCTCTCCCGGCAATCCACCGCCCTCCGCACCGTTCGTTCGTCCGGAGACACAGTGGGCACGGGTTCGAGTTGATCCAAAATCACTCGAAGCAGATCGATCGGATGGCTAGCAACCAATTTTCGCAGGATCGTGTTGCAAATCTCGGACAACACCTGAACTGAAATCACGCATTCCGCCCGTACCGCTTTTCTCAGCAACTCCTGTGCAATGGATTGTTTTCGTGGCTCGCTGTCATCGAAGGCGTAGAGAACAATATTTGTATCCAAAAACTCGTTAGCGGTCATACAGGTCTTCGCGCTTCCAGGTGCGGTTTCCTATACTGAGCTTAATTGTCTTGAAGGTTCGCTCCAGCGACTCCAATTGACGCTTCTGACGGTCCCCTTTTGCGTTCTCGGCCGCAAGTTTCTGCAGGTACTCGCGCACCAGGCCCGTAAGGGTGGTATCGCGTTCCACGGCGATCTTGCGGACCTCTTTGACCAGCTTTTCGTCCAGAGACAGGGTAATATTCATGTACCCATAATAAGGGAAACCCTTATTATGGGCAAGCTCTCGGCGAGCACCCCCCCGCGGGCAACCGGATCGCCGCCTTGCCGTTTCTTTCTCACTTACAACTGAAAACTATGAACTAATTGTGCTTCATGAACTCGCCCTTGCTGCCGGTCAGCGAGTTATAGAGCGTTTCGATGAATTTATCCGCGTCGAGAAATTCACCCGACCATTTGGCCCAGGGCGCCAGGATTTTCTCCTGTTTCATCTGGTCGACCGTCTTGTGTGCGTCGATGGCTTTTTGCACGACTGCGGAGGTTTCCTTCAGCATTTTCGTGAAAGCGCGCACGTCATCCAGGTTGGAGAGGGCGCCGTGGCCGGGGATGACCTTCACGTCCGGCGGCAATTGCGCCGACACCTTTTCCATCGCGGCAATCATGCCCTGAACGCTGCCGCCGCTGGTCACGTCAATAAACGGAAATCCATAGCGAACGAAATCATCGCCCATGTGCACCACGTTATTTTTCGGAAAGAAAATAATCGCGTCACCGTCGGTGTGTCCGGCGGGGAAGTGCAGCGCCCGGATGTCTTCGCCATTCAGATGCACAGTCACGTCATGGTCAAATGTAATCACCGGCAGCGCCCCTTTAGGAGCAGCCTTGAAATCAAATTTCAGCGAACCGCCGTTTCCCGCGGATCCGCTGGATTCCAGGCGTTTGCGGACGTTGTCCTGGGCGATCACGGTAGATCCGGTATTGGCGAAGGGTTCATTCCCACCGGTGTGGTCGCCGTGATAGTGCGTATTGATTACGAAGCGCACGGGCCTGTCGGTAATCTTCAGGTTTTTCAACGCGGCCTGGATTTTGTCCGCCAGCGGCGCGAACTGGTCGTCCACGATGACGATTCCGTCTTCGCCGACAGACGCCGCAATGTTTCCGCCTTCGCCCTCCAGCATGTAAATGTTCCCGGAGACCTTGGTCACCTTGATTTCCACCTTCGAAAAATCCTTATCCTGCGCCCGCAACCCCCCGCAAACAAGAAGAGTGGCACCCAGGATGATTGCCAATTTCGACCACGCTGCTTGGCGCACAACCACGTTTATCCGGTTCATTTGGCCTCCCAAATCCCGTGAAATTCTACCACCGCAAGCCGCCATAGTCCGCTTAGACGCGCGAAGTAGCAGATTCAGGTCACAGCCCTCAATTCGCGCCTGCCACCCGGTTTCGGGTAAGGTATCTTCAAGCTACAGAAACTTTGGAAGGAATGAGCCGCTTCGGCGTGCCCGGGGACTTTCTTGACAGATTCTGCCGCCACACAATCCGCCCCCGCAAGCTCCAGGCAATCTGCCTTTCTGGTGGCAGCCGGGATTTTCCTGAGTCGCGTGGCCGGCTTGATTCGCGAACGCGTGTTTGCCCACTACTTCGGGACTTCCGACGCGGCCGACGTCTTCAAGGCGGCGTTTCGCATCCCCAATTTTCTTCAAAACATGTTTGGTGAAGGCGTTTTGTCGGCTTCGTTTATTCCGGTCTATGCCAACCTGCTGGCCCGTGGCGACAAGGAAGAAGCGCGCAAAACCGCCGGCGCTGTCGCGGCCTTGCTCACTCTCAGCACCTCAATCCTCGTCCTCTTCGGCGTCCTCACCGCCCCCTGGCTGATTGTTGCCATCGCTCCCGGCTTCCACGGCGAAAAACGCGAACTCACCATCCTTCTTGTGCGCATTTTGTTTCCCGGAGCCGGCTTGCTTGTAGCCTCCGCGTGGTGTCTCGGCGTTCTGAACAGCCACCGCAAGTTTTTCCTCTCTTACACCGCGCCGGTCTTGTGGAACGTCGCCATGATCGCCGGAATGATCGCGTTCGGTGCCGGGCGCGCCCAGAATTCGCTGGTGGTCATCACCGCCTGGGCGTCAGTTGCGGGAAGCGCCCTGCAAGTCCTGGTGCAACTGCCGATGGTTTTGAAACTCCTCGGCGGCCTGAAACTCTCGTTCGCGCACCAGGCCGAGCACGTCCGAATCGTTATACGCAATTTCTTCCCCGTGTTCGTCAGCCGGGGTGTAGTACAGATCAGCGCTTACATTGACGCGTTTCTCGCCAGTTGGTTGCCGACAGGCGCCGTCTCTGCGTTAGGTTTCGCGCAAACACTCTACACCCTGCCCGTCAGCCTCTTCGGCATGTCTGTCTCCGCCGCGGAGCTCCCGGTGATGAGCGGTGCGCTCGGCGCGGCCGACGAGGTCGCGGGGCTCCTCCGCAACCGCATGAACTCAGGTCTTCGTCAGATCACCTTTCTGGTCGTTCCCTCGGTTGTAGGTTTCCTCGCGCTGGGGGACGTCATTGTCGCCGCCATCTATCAATCCGGGCGATTCACGCACGCGGATGTCATGTACGTCTGGGGCATTCTGGCGGGCTCCACGGTCGGGCTCCTCGCATCAACGCTCGGGAGGCTGTACTCCTCCGGCTACTACGCGCTGCGCGATACGCGCACACCGTTGCGTTTCGCGATCGTTCGCGTGCTGCTGACCACGCTGCTCGGCTACCTGGCCGCGTTGCCTTTGCCGCGGCTTCTCGGCATCGAGCCGCGCTGGGGCGTCGCCGGCCTCACAATTTCTGCGGGGATTGCGTCATGGGTTGAATTCACGTTGTTACAACGCGGCATTCGCCGCAGGGTCGGGCAGGTGGGCGTGCCGCTCGCGTTTCTCGCGCAAGTGTGGGTAGCCGCGCTGATTGCTGCGGCGGGGGCGCGGGGCGTCTTGATCGCGATCGGGGTTCGCGGCCCGATCCTCCTCGCCGCGATTGTCTTATCGGTTTACGGAATCCTGTTTTTTGCTGTATCTACTGTCTTAAAGCTTCCCGAGGCCCAGTCCATGCTTGGCATTTTCCGCCGCCGCGCCGGCATGAAATAATTTGGCTTGGCGATCCAGAGGGCGCACTCAGGAAATCGTTCGATGATTACCGTGTACATCGCGCTTGGCACAAACGTAGGCGAGCGCGAAGCCAATCTGCTTCAAGCGCTTCGCCTGCTGCCCGAATCCGGCGTGCACATCCGGCGCGTTTCGAGTATTTACGAAACCGAACCGGTGGACTATCTCGATCAGGAATGGTTTTTGAACATGGTCCTCGAAGCGCAAACCGAACTGGATGCGCTGGATTTGCTTAGTGCTCTGCGGGTGATCGAAGCCCGCATGGGCAGCAAGAAGGCATTTGCCAAGGGCCCGCGGAAGATCGATCTTGATATTTTGCTCTACGGCAGCGAAACGATCGACACGCCCGAATTGCAGGTGCCGCACCCGCGTATGCTCGAGCGAAAGTTCGTCCTGATCCCGCTGGTTGAAATTGCCCCCGGGCTTCGGCATCCAAGCTGGAAATCGGGCGTCGCGCACATCCTCGCCGGCAGTTCCGACCGCAGCGCTGTCAGAAAATTTCATGACGCTCTCGGTGTTTAACCTTGTTGTGACGGCTGTTTCGTTTCCCCAACCGCTCTAGCTTGTCCGCCGCAGCACCAGCCGGTGCAGTGTAAACGTCTTCGGCGCCAGAGCATCCAGCTCAATCTGCGACAACCCGCCCTCATTAATTTCACGCCAGCGGTAGACGCCTGGCTCCGATTCCGTCTGCTCGCGGCCGCTCAATCGCCGCAGAAATTCCCGCGCATCGTCCGTGGAAGCCTTTTCCCGCAGCGTTGGCCGCGCTACCGCCTCCACCGCATAACTTCGCAGCAGCTTGCTCCAATAATGGTTGAATAGTTCGTCGGAAGCGAAGATGTCGCTCCACGCCACTTCGCCGCCGTAGGCGACCACCACGCCGACCACGCGCTCTCCCTTCAACCCGGAAGTCTCCTTGTGAAACCGCCGTTGAATTTCCCCGGCTACGGCTTCCACGGACGAACTCACCCGGCGCGATTCATAGATCTTCGAATACGATTGGGTTGGGGCTTCGTTCTGGATCGTCGCTTCCAGATCGGCGCTATCAACCCGCGGCGTAGGCGTGTTTGCCGCCCGAGGCGCCATCGAACCGCCGGTCACCGCCGCCCACACGTCGCCCTGCTTCTGTTTCACCGCGGCTTGTTCGCGCACGCTTGGGTGCACAATCGTCTTCGCCGCATTGAATTGCGAACCGGCGGACCAGCGCCCGTGCTCCACGCAAAAAACGTTCAGCGGCAGCGGTTCGCCAAACGGCGCCACGATGCGATCCTTGCCAATCACGCGATCCTGCTTGCCGCCGCTGACCAGTTCACCCGCCAGCAGCAGCAGCGGCCGCTTGCTGCGGTTCACCAACACCAGTTGGTTTACGGAAGGCCCGCCGTAATTCTGGGCCGTGGGGCGCGAGCCGTCGCGGTTGCGGTAAATCACGTCCGCTCCTTGTTCGCGCACGGTTACTTCGCCGCTCGACAATCCTTCTTCCAGCGTCAAAAACGAACTGGTGTCATAACCCGAAGAACTGACCACGGGGAAGACGGTCAGATTTTCATAGCTCACCGGATCCAGCAGCCTCCATTCGCCTTCCTGCTTTCCCGGCGGGGTCGCTCCCGTTGGCGAGTACCAAAGAAACCCCAGCGCCGCCATCCCAAGAGCTGAGATCCCCAGCAAACCGTGGCCGAACATACTGATCAAAATGCGATTCATTCCATCCTCCAGAACGTGCTGGAAGCGCACGCTTGGAGTTAGAACGCTGGCGGGGAATTTTCTTGCAGGGAAATTGTTGAGGGTGGGCGGGGGTTTTGCGCCGGATCGTTGCTTCGTTCTTCCTATCCTCGCGTATTGCCCAGGTTATTGCGGTTCTTGTTCTTTCGCATCAAGGATGTTTGCGCTTCCGTCTTCTCATACTCGGCGAGTTCCTCCTCCGTGTACGAGTACGATTCGCGGGAAGCGAACATGGAATTGGTCTTGGTGGCGGCCTTCTTTTTCTTGCGCGCAGCGCCAAACTCATAGCGCGTCATGCGGATCGGACCCTCAATCGCCTTCACTTCCACCAGCAAGTCGCTCACCTTCTCCAGAAAATCGTGCAGGTGGAACGGCCGGAGAACATACGGCAG
>DATLVJ010000561.1:0-30581 GCA_035577585.1 Candidatus Limnocylindrales bacterium | reverse complement strand
CGCATCCTTCGAAGCTGGCGAAGGTTGGCGATGAAGTGGACGTGATCGTGCTGGACATCAAGCCGAGCGACCGCCGCGTTTCGCTGGGCATCAAGCAAGCGCAACCCGATCCCTGGCTGCTGGTGGCGGAGAAGTACCCCGTCGGCACGGTCGTGACCGGCAAGGTGCGCAACATCGCCGAGTTCGGCGCGTTCATCGAAATCGAAGAGGGCTTTGACGGCCTGGTGCATGTCGGCGACGTCAGCTGGACAGGCCGCGTGAAGAACCCGCACGAAGTGTTCAAGAAGGGCGAGCCGGTCACCGCGAAAGTGCTGCGCATTGATCCCGAGAATCGCCGCGTGTCGTTGGGGATGAAGCAGGTGAACGACATCTGGGGCGATTGGTTCAAGCAACACAAGGTGGGCGACATCGTGCGCGGCAAGGTTTCGCGCATCGCTACCTTTGGCGCGTTCGTGGAGTTCGGCGAAAACATCGAAGGGCTCTGCCACAACACCGAAATCGAGGAGCGCAAGCGTCGCGATGAGGGCGTTGGCAATTTCAGGCCGTCCAGCGGCCCCCTGAAGAGCGCCGGCCCGCTGGAACCCGGCAAAGAATACGATTTCAAAATTATCAAGATCAGCTCGGAGACGCGGCGCATCGGATTGAGTTACCGCGCCGCCGTGCGGCAGATCGAGCGCAAGGAAATCGACCAGTACAAGTCGTCGAAGTCTTCGGCGACGGCCACGATCGGCGATGTCATGAAGCAGAAACTTGCTTCGCGGTAACCGCCGGAGACATTTCCTTTACCCAGCCGGTTCATCAGATAAATTCATTTACCTGCGGGTCATTTTAATGATAGGAAGAGGGACATCCCGGGCAGGGGATGTTCCTCTAAGTCGCCTCGCCCCAAAGAGTTGTGCGGCAAGAGTGGTTTCCGATTAAAGAGGCATAGACCGATGACAAAGCAACCGACGCTCACGAAGGCCGATTTGATCGAGGAAGTGCTCCGGGTGACGGAGCTTCCGCGGAAAGAATCGGAAACGATCGTGGAAACGATTTTCGAGAGCATCATTGACGCGCTTCAGAAGGGCGACAAAATCGAAATTCGCGGGTTCGGCAGCTTTCGGACCCGGCAGCGCCGCGGGCGCATCGGGCGAAATCCGAAGACCGGGGAGAAGGTGGATGTGCCGGCGAAGAAGATTCCGTTCTTCAAGCCCAGCAAGGAATTGAAGGATTTTGTGAATACGTCGGCAAGTGCAGCACAGAGCGAAGCCGCGCCGTCGTGAGTTGAAGTTCCATCGATTTTAGAGAGTGACGACGCCCCGGATTCACGGGGCGTTTTTGTTTTGAGCAAAAGGTAATCAGTAATCAGATATCAGTAATCGGTAAGAGGCGAGCAGAACACGATCACTGCAGAGCCCCATACTCTGGCTCTTACTGGTTACTGATTACCGATTACTGATAACCGTCCGCTCCTCAACTACGCTATCCTGACAGGCGCACAATTCAAACGGCGGTGCCACTTAATGGACTATCTCTGGACTCCCTGGCGTTACCAGTACATGGCGCAAGCGGCCGCGGGCCAGCAGCCGGAATGCATTTTCTGCGACGCGGTGAAGCGCAACCAGGACGCCGAGACTCTGATCGTGCACCGCGCGAAGAAATCCTTCGTGATTCTCAACCGCTTCCCTTACACCTCGGGCCACGTCATGATCGTGCCCTATACCCACGTTGCGGAGCTTCAATTGTGCGAAGCCGGCGCGCTTGCGGAAATGATGGAATTGGCGCAACGCATCGAGACTATCTTCCAAGGAACATACAAGCCGGACGGTATGAACCTGGGGATGAACCTGGGGCGGGCGGCGGGCGCCGGCGTTGCGGGGCATCTGCACTTACACATGCTGCCGCGATGGTTCGGCGATACAAATTTCATGACGGTGACGGGCGAAAGCCGCGTGCATCCGGAAGATTTGAAGACGACATACGATCGCCTAAACAAAGCGCTGAAGGGATAGCACTTTGGAGTGCGGGAGCTCTGCTCCCGCTTTTGAGTCATCAGCACTACCGTCCAGCGATCTGTTTGCCTAGGCCCATGGGCCGTAAAAGCGGTGGCAGAGCCGCCGCACTCCAAATGTGACAACGGCGCTAGGGTCGGGCTAAAATTGGAAATTCCAATTGTTTTCGTGCCGGGCCGGAGAACTCCTTGAACCTGGAATTGACCGAAGAGCAAAAGCTGCTGCAGAAGAGCGTGCGGGAATTTGCCGAATCCGAGGTCCGGCCGCTGGCGAAAGAGAACGATGAAACCGGGCATTTTCCGCGGGAGCTTTTCCGCAAAGCAGCGGAGCTGGGCCTGACGGGCGTGGCGTTTCCGGAAGCTGAGGGCGGCGCCGGATTTGACCACATCGCCTACGCCATTGTCATCGAAGAGATTTCGCGCTGCTGCGCCTCAACGGGCGTCATCCTCAGCGTGCAGAATTCCCTTTTCTGCGATCCGCTTCATCGTTATGGCACCGACGAACAAAAGAAGAGGTTTCTGCTTCCCTTCACGCGGGGGGAGAAAATCGGCTGCTATGCGCTGACGGAGCCGCAAGCCGGCTCGAATGCCGCCGCGCTGCAAACGAAAGCGGTCAAGAAGGGCGACACTTACGTGATCAACGGCACCAAGGCGTGGATCACGAACGGCGGCGTGGCCGATGCAGCGATCGTCTACACGAATACCGATCCGGCGAAAGGCGAAAAAGGAATTACGGCCATCGTGGTGGAAAAGGGCACGCCGGGATTCAAGGTTGGCAAGGAAGAAAAGAAACTCGGCATCAATGCGACTGCTTGCAGCGAGCTTGTGTTCACCGATTGCGTGGTGCCCATTGGCAACCGGATTGGCAACGAAGGCGAAGGCTACAAGGTGGCGCTTTCGACGCTCGACGGCGGCCGCATCGGCATTGCGTCGCAGGCGGTGGGCATCGCGCAGGGAGCGTTTGAAGCAGCGCTGAAGTGGTCGCAGGAGCGGATGGCTTTCGGGCATCCCATCTCGCAGTTTCAGGCGATTCAGTTCATGCTGGCCGACATGGCCACGGAGATTGACGCCGCGCGATTGCTGGTGCGCAAGGCGGCATGGAAGCAGGATTCCGGCGGGCGATTCAGCCAGGAAGCGGCGACGGCGAAACTTTTTGCGAGCGAGATGTCTACGCGGGTGGCGCACAAGGCGATTCAGATTCATGGCGGCTACGGCTACAGCAAGGAATATCCGGTCGAACGGGCGTATCGCGACGCGCGCATCACGGAAATTTATGAAGGCACCAGCGAGATTCAGCGGCTGGTAATTGCGGGCTGGCTTTTGAAATCATAGTTTCCCACCGACAACATCACCCCGACGATCTCTAAGGACGGAGCTTGTTCTGCCCGCCGTGGCAAGTGGAGAGTGCTGCTCCCTGTGACAATCGAAGAGGGCCGGGCCCTTCGGTCGGACTCAGGGCAAGCAAGCCCGGCAACTACAATAGTTCCGGGGCAAAGCGGCGGGGGAAAACGCTCCGTAGTATCCTGACGGGGTGCTGGAACTCGACGCGGGGCTTGCATTCGATTCTGAAAACGACGCGGAATTTTTCTCCCTGCTGCCGGAGCGGCCCGCGGTTTGCCTGATCGAGGCTCATGAAGAAAAAGCCGAGCCGCATCTGATCCGCACCGCAAACTTGCGCCGCCGCTTGCAGCGGCTGCTCGGGCCGCTCGATCCCTCGAGCAAGCGGCTGAACCTCCGGGAGTTCGCGCGACTGGTGCGTTATCGCGTCACCAACTCCGCGTTCGAACAGTCGCTGACCTATTATCAAAATGCGAAGCAGCGGTTTCCGAAGCGCTACCGCGACTTGATGCGGCTGCGCCCGTCGCCGGTGCTGAAGATCAACCTGAAAAACGCTTACCCGCGCTGCTACGTAACGCGGCACATTGCGGTGAACGAACAGGGCGCGCCCACTGGCGGGATTTACTATGGGCCGTTCGCTTCGCGCCGCTCCGCGCAGGTGTATGCCGACAGCGTGCTGGATTTTTTCAAGGTGCGCCGGTGCCAAATCAAGATCCGGCGCGATCCCACGTTTCCCGGCTGCCTCTATTCGGAAATGAAGATGTGCCTGGCGCCGTGCTTTGCGGGTTGCAGCAAGGAAGAGTACGACGTGGAGGTGAATCGCCTGGTGGGTTTTCTGGAAACCGGCGGTGGCTCTTTGCGCGCAACGTTTGAACAGGAACGGGAACGAGCCAGCGCGGAGCTTGATTTTGAGCGGGCCGCGGCGATTCATAAGAAACTTGAAAAATTGGACGATGCGTTGCGGGCCGGGCCGGAAGTGGCGCGGCGCGTGCAGGACCTCGACGCCGTGATACTGCAGCGCATGGCCGAGGAGCAGACTATCGGTATTTTCGGGGTGCGTGCCGGAAGGCTGGCGGCGCCGTATGCGCTGCGATTTGGAGATACCAGCCAGCCGCGTTCCGCCGAGGAAGCGGTGCGGGATTATCTGGAAGGGATGATGAGTGCGCCGCCCCTGGCGGGAACTCCGCGTCAATCGGCGGCGGAGCTGGGCGAACACCTTCGCCTTGTGGCGCGCTGGTTTTACAGCAACCCGCGGGAAGGCGAAATTTTCTTCCGCGAAAAGGATTGGCCGTACCGGCGGATATTGCGAGGGTGTTCGCGGCTGCTGGCTCCGCCGAAAGAAGAAGCCAACGAATTAAGCAAATAGAGGGACAATCAGAAGGCGAAGAGAAGGCTTCTCACAGAGTGCGCAGAGATAGAGCGCAGAGGTCACAGAGAAGAGAGGAAATTGAGATGAGTCAGGGTGCAACGCCGGAAGGAACGCAACGCTATGCGGAGAAATTCAAAGCGATCGCGGCCGAAGGGCACTTTCGAATGGCGCAGGGGCTGACCGTTTCTTCGCTGGGTGTCGGCACGTATCTCGGGCAGCCCACTGACAGCATCGATGCAAGTTATGCCGCGGCGCTTGTTGAAGCTGGACTTGCCGGCTTTAATGTGTTTGATACGGCGATCAACTACCGTTTTCAGCGCAGCGAGCGCAACGTCGGCACTGCGCTGAAGGTGCTGGCGAACAAAGGGTTCGCCCGCGACGAGTTCGTAGTCTGCACCAAGGGTGGGTACTTGACGCCCGACGGTGCCATGCCCGCCGACGCGAATCGTTATTTTTTCGACGAATACATCCAGCGTGGTGTTTTCACCGCTAAGGAGGTGGCCGCCGGATGCCATTGCATGGCCACCCGCTTCCTCGAAAACCAATTAAACCGCAGCTTGAAAAACCTGGGTGTCAGTTGCATTGATGTCTATTACCTGCATAATCCGGAAACGCAGCTTGGCGAGGTGCCGCGCCCAGAATTTCTCAACCGCGTGCGCAAGGCGTTTGAGTTCCTGGAATCGGCCGTGGCCGCGGGAAAGATTCAGTTTTACGGAATGGCCACCTGGAACGGTTTCCGTCAGGAGGCGAAAGCCACTGATTCCCTTTTCTTGAGTGAACTGGAAAACATCGCGAGAGAGATCTCGGGAAGTTCGCACCATTTCCGTTTTGTGCAGTTGCCATATAACCTGGCGATGACCGAGGCCCTGACCCTGGGCAATCAAAGCGTTGATAGCTTGACACGCACAATGATGGAGGCAGCCGGCGATCTGGGAATCACGCTGGTAGCGAGCGCTTCGCTGATGCAGGGCCAACTGTCGCAAAATCTGCCGGCGTTTGTTGCGGAAGCGCTAGGACTGCATAGCGACCTCGAGCGGGCGCTGCAATTCGCGCGTTCTTCGCCCGGGATTGCAACGGCACTTGTGGGAATGTCGCGCGCCGCGCACGTGGAAGCGAATGCCAAGCTCGTCGGTGTAAAACCCGCGGGCATCGATGAGTTCAGCAAACTGTTTGAGCGCGGCGAGTCCGCTTAACCGGCCTGCAGCGAGGGATGGCGTTCAATCAGCCACGAGCTGATGGCGGCGTTGAACTCGTCGAGATGGCCTGCGAAGAAATGGTCGGCGTCTTCGACGACAACCAGCCGCTTTTCTCCGGCCAAATCCGCGACAATCTCTTCCACTTTTTTTCGCGCGCCGAATTTGTCGTTGGAGCCGTGAACGAAAAGCTTAGGTTTCGGACAATCCGTGAGAAAAGAAAAGTCGCTGCTGTTCACCGGGATCCCGAGGCCGATCAATTCAATCACACGCGCATCGCGGCAGCCTACGCGAAGGCCCACGACGCTTCCGAAGCTGAAGCCGGCCAGCAGCGGCGGAACGCCCGGAAATTGTGCGGCGAGATAATCGAGCGCTGCCTGCACGTCGCCCAGCTCGCCACGCCCTTTGTCGTGCGTGCCCCCGCTCAACCCCGCGCCGCGGAAATTGAATCGCAACACCGGAATGCCGAGGGCATCCAAGGTTTTCGCGGCGTTATAGACCACTTTGTTATGCATGGTGCCGCCAAAGAGCGGGTGAGGATGGCAAACGACCGCCGCCAGCAAGGGCAATTTCAAACGGACGGGTGTCCAGAGAATGGCTTCGAGGCGCCCGGCCGGCCCTTCCAGGAACAGATTTTGCGAATCGTGGACTGTCTGCATTTGAGGATTAGTCAACAAAAGTGTACCCGAAATGGGAAATTCCGCCGAATCGGGGAAAGGCCTAGTTCTATACCGCCCACTACGCAATGTGCTCGTACTAGTGCTAAATTGAGGGAAATTGCGATTGCAGTTTGCCGTGCCCAATGCTAATTTCGCCACGTCCGGCATTTCAGGGGGCCGAATGAGCGATCTTTCCGACCGGCGAGAAGCCCGGCGCTTTTCGATGAACTTGCCAGTGCGCGTGCTTGTGAACGACGCGAATGGACCGGAACTCAAAGCCAATACGCGCGACGTCAGCTATCGCGGCTTGTATTTTCTGGCCGAGGCTCCATTTGAAAAGGGGAGCGAGATCGATTTTATCCTGACGCTTCCGGCGCAAATAATTTCCGCCGGCGACGTGAACATCCGGTGCCACGGCCACGTGGTGCGAGTGCAATCAGAGGATCAAGGCAAGACCGGGATCGCCGCCAAAATCGAAAAATACGAATTCATCCCCGCGCGCGCCTCCGCCGCGTAGTTCCCCAATATCGTTTTCCGCTGCTGCATTGCTGCATGCTCCAGACAAGTGGAAATTGCCTGCATTACTTATGCGGGCCGGCACCGTTCTTCCAGCAGTCCTGCACCCCGCGCTGTCTAATTTTGAACTGCGTGCTTCGGTGGAAACCTCCATGCTGTAACTCTTGATCCCAATAACCGGCCCCGATCAAGCAGTCCGCGGATTCCGAAACGTTCACTATTTTGCGGACTGGTTTGAGGAGGAAATTCGCATGCAGGGCACTGAAATCAATACAATCGAGAATCGCGAAGAATTGAAAAACAAGCGGAAGGTGCTGTTCAAGCTGTTTGTGAAGAACCCGATGCACACCGGGCTGGCGGTCGAAATTAAGGCCCTCGACGATCAACTCGCCGAATGCACTGAACTTTTGACACGGAAGTGACTGAAGCGCAGATGCTCCTAGCTCAAGTTGTTTAGAACCTGTGCGCGATTCTGCCGGGAATCGGCTGGAAAGTGAGTTCGCCGGTTCCAAGCCGATTTACAAATCCCTGTTCGTGAATTTCACTATTCTTGGTTGTGAATCCTCACTCCCATCCTGCTATCCATCGTTGAACATCTCCAATTGCTTGCCATCTAAATCATGGAATTGAAGTCCGCCAGTTCCCAAATTTCGAGGTGTGATTCGCGACTCGTTTTGCGCGTAGAATAGGGCCTTGGCTTGCCGCGTGGATGTGCGAAGGAAGCCAGTGAGGGCTCCATGTATCATTACGACCCGAAAATTGCTTTGGAAGAGTTGCAGGAGGAGGCGGTGCTGCCGCATCCAGTGAAGTTGCGCGACATGATTCTGCGCAACCAGCTGGGAGCGCAGGACGCGCAGCATCTGAACCACGATTTCCAGGACTATCTGACGCGGTTCGGCGAGTTGCAGAAACTCGCCGGCGGCATCCTGGACAAGCTGGCGAACGGGCAGAGGAAGACAGCCTGACGGCGCCGCTTGATGAGCCTCTCCCTTTCGCTTAACCGGAAGCCCCGCGTGCTGATTCTTTCCGCTTCCTCTGGCGCCGGCCACGTGCGGGCCGCGCAGGCACTCGAAAAAGCCTTTCACGCCCGGGGCGATTGCGAGGTAGAGCAGATTGACGCGCTTCAGCACGTCAGCAAACTTTTCCAGCGCCTCTACGATAAAGCCTATATCCGCATGGTGCGCCGCGCGCCGGAGTTGATGGGTCTGCTCTACGAACAGACGGACAAGCCCTGGCGGCATCCGCGCGAACGCCTGGTGATGGATCGCCTGAATACCCAGCCAATGATCCGCCTGTTGAAGAAAATCCAGCCGGACCTGTGCGTGGCAACGCATTTTCTGCCCGCCGAAATCCTGGCGTGGCTGATCGCAAAAAAGAAATTGCAGGCGCGCCACGCGATCGTGGTGACAGACTACGACGTGCATGCGCTGTGGCTGTGCCGCACAGTGGACAGGTATTACGTGGCGATGCAGGAGTCGCTCGAGTATCTGGCGAACATCGGCGTGCCGCGGGAAAAACTGCTCGTAACCGGAATTCCGATTGATCCGCTTTTCGAACAGATTGTGAACGCAAGCGACGCGAGAAAAAAATTGGGACTTTCGGCTACAGAATCAATTCTGCTTTTATCGGCAGGCGGTTATGGCGTCGGCCCCCTGGAGCAGCTTGTGAATGATCCGCTGGCGATGGCGCGGCCGTGGCAAATCGTGGCCGTCGCCGGAAAATCGGAGCCGTTGAAAAAACGGCTCGACTCGCTCAGCAAGGGGGCCGGAAAAACGCCGGCGGGACACCCTCGCCTGGTGCCCGTGGGATTCACTACCGAGATGGACCAATACATGGCCGCGGCGGACTTGCTGATCGGCAAAGCCGGAGGGTTGACCACCTCGGAGGCCCTGGCGCGTGAATTGCCGATGGCGCTCGTGGAGCCGATCCCCGGCCAGGAAGAGCGCAACGCCGATCATCTTCTCGAAGCCGGCGCCGCTATCCGGTGCAACAATCTTCCGGCAGCCGCGTGGAAAATCGCCATGCTGTTTGACCAGCCGGATAAATTGCGCGCGATGAAACAAGCGGCGCGAGCCATGGCCCACCCCGAAGCTGCGCGCGTGATCGCGCAGGACGCGCTGGGGCTGTTACACTAGAAATTCGCATTGTTTGGGGAATCGCGACGCAAGCTGACCCTTCGAACTTATGAAACGCAACACACTGCTGATTGATGCAGACGATACGCTGTGGGAAAACAATGTTTTCTTCGAAAAGCTCATCGAGGATTTCATCACCCTGGTGGAGCCCTGCGGTTATAGCCGCGCTTACATCCGCCACATCCTGAACGAAACTGAGCGCAAGAACATCCGCCAGTATGGCTACGGCGTGCGCAGCTTCGGCCGTTCCCTCGAAGAAACCTAC
Source organism: Candidatus Limnocylindrales bacterium (assembly GCA_035577585.1). Lineage (GTDB taxonomy): Bacteria > Acidobacteriota > Terriglobia > Acidiferrales > UBA7541 > Acidiferrum. The sequence continues at coordinate 21,113 of DATLVJ010000561.1, read as the reverse complement.
TTGAAGCTGGCCGATCAGATGGCCAAGCGGGAAACGCTGGCACAGATTCACGTGCGCGTGGTGGAACTGGAACGCACGCCGCCAAAAATTCTCGATGGGGTACCGGAGACGCTGGCCTATCTGACGGCGCGACACCGACTGATCTTGTTTACGAAAGGCGAGCCCGCGGAGCAGGCCGCGAAAGTGGAGCGCTCTGGCCTGCAGGGATTCTTCGAGGCCATCGAAATCGTCGGCGAAAAAGACGCCAAGACCTACCAGGTGCTGGTGAACAAACACAAAATCGTGAAGACCCAGGGCTGGATGATCGGCAACAGCCCGCGAAGCGACATCAATCCCGCGATGCAAGCCGGGCTGAATGCCGTCTACATCCCGCACGTAAATACCTGGCAACTGGAACATGAACCGGTAGTGGCGGGAACGGGAAAGCTGGTGATCCTGCCGGCGTTCCGCGAATTGCGAAACCACTTCTGATGTAACTTTCCGTGGTTTCGATGAATCCGAATTGCAGGACAACTCCAAAATGACGAATGAGAACAATTGGCCGAAAGTAGCTGTGGTTGGCGCAGGCGCAGTTGGCGGTTACTTTGGCGGACTGCTGGCGCGTTCCGGAGTGTCGGTGACGATGATCGGCCGGCCGGCGTTTGTGGAAGCGGTGCAGAAGTCCGGCTTGCGTCTGGATACGATGCAGTTTCAGGAAACAGTTCATCTGTTGGCGTCCACGGAACTTTCCGCGACGGCTGGGGCAGATTACGTGCTCTTTTGCGTGAAGACGACCGATACGGCCTCGGTTGCAAAGGAATTAATCAAGTATATTTCGCCCACCACTGTGGTGCTGAGCCTGCAGAATGGAGTGAACAATGCTGAAGAGATTCGCAAGGCCTCCGGCATAGAGGCGATTTCAACCGTCGTGTACGTCGCCGCGGCCTCTCCCTCGCCCGGCACCGTGAAGCATCTGGGGCGCGGTGACCTGGTGATCGGGCCGCATTCGCCGACCGTGGACAAGACCGCGGATTTCTTTTCGCGCGCCAAACTTCCCTGCCGCGTTTCAGACAACATTGAAGGCGAATTGTGGACCAAGCTGGTGTGGAATTGCGCGCTGAACGCTGTTTCTGGCCTGGGCCGAGTGACGTACGGAGAAATCATCGCAAGCGAAGACGCGAAGAGCGTGGTGGAAGCGGTGGTTTACGAAGTGCTGGCGGTCGCGAAGAAAAAAGGGATTCATCCGCCTGGCCTGGAAGATCCGAAAGCGGCCATCGCCGGGGCCTTTCTGATTGGCCAGCAGATGAGCGGAACACGCTCGTCCACTGCACAGGATATGGCTCGCGGCAAGCGCACGGAGATTGATTCGCTGAACGGTTACATCGCGCGGCTCGGCACGGAGTTGAGTGTTCCTGTGCCGGTGAATCACACGTTGTATACGCTGGTGAAATTGCAGGAAGCCAACTTCTAGCACGCGCGTTCCGCGCCGGCCGAGCTTTAGCTCGGCCACAACACGCCGAAGAGGGCCCGCCTCGGAAGGCGGCCGCTACAAATGGATTGCTCACTTTTCGCGGTTACTGGCGGGCAGGGGCGTGGAACGGGATGTGCACGATGGCTTCCAGGTCCACGGCTTGCCCCTCGCGGGTGGCCGGCTCGAACTTCCACTCCTTGAAGGCTTCCATGGCGTTGGCGTTCAGGCGTTCATCCACGCCGCGCACGAGCTGAATACTGTCCACGGTTCCGTTCTGCCGGATCACGCCGTAAAGAATCACTTCGCCTTCGATACGTTCCTCGACCATCGTGGATGGATACTTCGGATCGACCTTGTGCACCGGCACGGGTGCGGCAACATTCCCCGCATGGCTGGCGGCGCCGGCAACATGCAGCTCAGAAAAATGAATGATCCAGCTGCCGGTGGCACTGTTGAAGTTCGGCATGTTGACGTTCATTGCGTATACGCGCCGGTGCGAAAAAATCTGTTCCGGCTGCGAGCCCGGCGGCAGCAGGGCGAAATTCGGCGGACCCGTGCGCAGCGAGTCGTCCTCCACCGCCGCGTTCGGGTCGGGGCGCTTGATGTAGGCTTGAGGCTTGGCCATGCTGAATTTCCCGACGCCGCCGAGACCCGAGACGCTGGAATTGGGTTTAGGATTTCCGCCGCTGATCGAGATCCCGGTCGCGTTGGTCCCGCCGACACTGTTGCTTGCGGTTTCGGAAGTTCCACTGGTTGACGCAGAAGGCGCGGTGGAACCACCCGGCAATCCCGGCTTTTTGCCTTCGGGAGAAATCGCTACGCGCGCTGCCAGATTTCCGTCCGGGACGGGAACGACGGGAGCGGGCGGAGCCGGCGAAGAGGAAAGAGCGATCAGCGTTCCGGTCGAGCCCGCGGGAGCATTGGTCGCCGAGGGCGCCACTTCGGGAGCAGCGGCAAGCTCGCCGTCCTGTTTGCGCGCGCCAAGCCTCGGCGCGGAGCCCGCGTTGATTTCGAGTTTGGGCTTCGCTGGTCCATTTTGCTGGGACATCATGCTGACTTCCGCGGGCTGCTGCTCCAGGTTCGGCAGATCGGGTGAAGGCGCATCGGTGGTCGCTACTGTTTTTCTTGTTTTCGGGCGGAGCTTCCTCAGCGTCTGCTCGCTGATTTCCAGGCGCGGGCGCGGAGGCGCCGCCACTGACGCGAGGTGCACCACGTTGGGCATGTCCGGCAAAATTTTGGGCGCATCGAGCGGCGCGGCGGGATTCACAAGCGTTTGCCGCGGATGCGTGGGGCGAGAAGGATCGGTGAAGATACGCTGCCGCGGATGAAACGCATCGGCGCCTTCCGCAGGCGGAGGATCAGCGGGAACTTTGGCGCGCGGTTCGGCTTTCTTCGCCCGCGGCATATTGAGGAGCGGGAGATCGTCAATCGGCCCGGACCAGGTTAACTGCGTGTTGTCGAAAGCAGGGTTGCGTTTCGCCGATACCGGCAGATCAGGCCACGGAATCAGCAGCAACAGGATTTGCACCAGCGCGGCCAGCAGTATCGCGCGGCGCGGCGCGGGATGTTCCACGCGGCAATCGCGAAGGACGTAGACGAGCGGCACCGCACCGGTCAGATGCGTGCGCTGGAAAAATACCGGGATGTTGCTGAAAAAATTCTGGTGAAAGCTGCCCCAGGCGATGTCCAGCTTGGGCTCCAGCGTGCCCGGCAAGACGATATGCGGCGGATAGAACTCCGCCTGGCCGAGCAAATCATATCGATTGACCTGGTACCGCTTGCCCATAAACCTCGAATTCTATCGTGCCTTGCGCGGCCTCGCCGTTTGCTTGTGGTCCATCAGAGGACACTGAGATAGATGAACAGGGCCGAGCTAAGGTTTACTCGGAGCGGGGCGTCTCCGGCAGACTGGGGGGACGAAACCTGTAAAAACTGAGTGCCGCGTCGCCCTGGCGCAACACGCGGACTCGTTCGAGCTTACCAAAGGATTCTGGAAGGTCAAGCAAGCGTTGGTGTTCTGCGATAACCACTGCGTTTTCAGCAAGCAAATCCGCGTCACCCAAAAATGCGAGCACGTTCCTGTATGCCTCCGCTTCGGCGTATGGCGGATCGAGAAAAAGAATGTCGATTCGAGAGTTTGCAGATGAAGGTTCTTTGACAAGACGCTCAAGCGCTTTCAACGCATCCAACGCCAACACGCGCGCACCTTTGCGAATCTCCAGTGATTCGAGATTTTTCTTGATGAGCGCAACGGCGGGGGGATGCTTCTCCACGAAAATCGCTTCGCGCGCGCCGCGGCTGAGGGCTTCGATGCCCACAGCTCCGGTGCCTGCGAATAGATCCACGAATCGCGCGTCGACAACCAGGGCGCCAAGAACATTGAAAAGTGTTTCGCGCAGCTTGTCGCTGGTGGGGCGCAGCGCCGTACCCTTCAGGCTTTTCAACTGGCGGCTGCGGAATGTTCCGGCAATGATGCGCATGGGAAGCGAGCCTCAGCCGATGCGCGCCAGATGATAGCGGCGCTGCCACTGCGGCGGCAGCAGGCGCAACATCCGCTGTAGGGGCTCTTTCTGCGCGGGCTCTTCCACTAGGGAAAAAGCCTCTTTCCGCGCGCGCTCCAAGAGTTCGCGGTCGCGCAAGGGATTCGCCACATGAAAGCCAAGTTCCCCGGATTGGCGTGTGCCGAAAAATTCGCCGGGGCCGCGAATCAGCAGGTCGGTTTCGGCGATCTCAAATCCGTTTGTGGTGCGCACCATCGTTTCGAGCCGCGCGCGGCCGTCGTCGGTCATGCGTCCCGGCGCCACCAGGATGCAATGCGATTTCTGCGCGCCGCGGCCGATGCGCCCGCGAAGCTGGTGCAATTGCGCCAAGCCGAACCGCTCCGCGTGTTCGATCACCATCACCGTGGCGTTCGGTACGTCCACGCCTACCTCGATCACGGTCGTCGCCACCAGAATCTGCACTTCATTCCGCCGGAAGCGCTGCATCACGTCGTCTTTTTCTTCACTGGACATACGACCGTGCAGCAATCCGACTTTCAACTTTGGAAAAACGTCGCGAGAGAGGCGTTCGTACTCTTCCATTGCCGCCTTCAGCTCGAGCTTCGATTCCTCAATTACCGGATAGACGATGTAGCCCTGGTGGCCGGCCTCCACTTCGCGGCGCAGAGAATCCCACACGCCGGGGAGATGCTTCTCCGTGGTCATGCGCGTTTCGATGGGCGTGCGGCCCGGGGGCAATTCGTCGAGCACGGAGACATCGAGGTCGCCATAAAGCGTAAGCGATAGCGTGCGGGGAATCGGCGTGGCGGTCAGCACCAGCACGTGTGGCGCGAAACCGGTCTTCGCGGCTTTATCCATCAACCGTTTGCGCTGCAACACGCCGAAGCGGTGCTGCTCGTCGATGGCAACGAAGCCGAGCCGCGCGAACTCCACTTCATCTTCGATGAGCGCGTGCGTCCCGATCACGAGCCGCGCTTCTCCCGTGCGAATCCGCTCGCGTGCCGCAGCTTTTTCCGTTGGTTTCAGGCCGCTGATTAGAAGCTCCGCCGTGTACCCGCCGGGCACCAGAATTCGCCGGGCCGAAAGAAAATGCTGCACGGCAAGGATTTCCGTGGGCGCCATCAGCGCGGCCTGGCAGCCGTTCTCCATGGCAATCACGGCTGCCTGCATCGCTACAATGGTTTTCCCGCTGCCGACATCGCCCTGCAACAGGCGGTTCATCGGCACGGGCTTTTCCAGATCGGCGGCAATTTCGGCAAGCACACGCTTTTGCGCGCCGGTCGGCTTGAACGGAAGAATGCGCTTCAGCGCCTCACGCACTTTGTCTTCCCGAACGCGGAACGCGATGGCATTTTCCTTTCGCTGGGCCTTGCGCCCCAGGGCCATGCTCAGTTGATAGAGAAAAAATTCCTCGAAAATCAGCCGCTGCTGGGCAGGCGACCGGAAAAGATTCAGCGCCTCCAGCGATTCCTCGGCCGGCGGAAAATGCGTGTGAATCAACGCCTCGCGCCGTGAAGGATAGTGCAGCTTCTCCCGCAATTCCGACGGCAACACATCGGGGATATTCGAGTCCAGATTCTGCAGGGTGTTATAAATCGCGCGGCGAATCATCCGCGAACCGAACGTGCCGACGGCTTCATAAATCGGCACGATGCGCCCCATCTCCGTGGAGTCCACTTCCTCGCTGCTGAGCACTTCAATTTGCGGGTTCACCATCTCGCGGCGGGCCGGGCGCAGTTTGTCGATTTCCACCTTGCCGTGCAGGATTAACTGCTGGCCGGGTTTCAGCCGGTCTTCCAGGTAGCCGCCGTGAAAAAACTTGCAGGGCAACGAGCCGCTGTCGTCCTGCACCAGCAGGTGATAGATGGCGTCGCGACCGTACATGCCGCGCACGGCCTGCCCACTCATGACGCGAGCTCGCAGCGTGTAAGTGCCGCCGGGCTGGACATCTTTAATCCTGGAAAAATGTATGCGGTCTTCGTAGCGGAACGGCAAATAGTTGAGCAGGTCTTCGAGCGTGCAAATGCCGCGTTTGCCAAGGAGTTCGGCGCGCTGCGGTCCGACTCCCTTGACCATGCGCACTTCGGTTTGCAGGCTGATGGGCATCCTTCCTTCTTTATACCATCCCCGCCTAAGCTTCGCTTTTCCTGAAACTTGCGCCATCGGCATGCGTATCGTTAGAGTGGGCTGGCGCGGTCGTGTGTAAGCGCGGGAGGCTGCCTTGGCGGATGCACGGTTGACGGGGTCGGAAAAGCGCGCGCTGATTCTTTGGGTGATTTGCGGCGTGCTGGGCCTGCTGTTCGCGCAACGCTATTTTTTCCGCGCGTTCCCGGAAGCCGCCGTGGATTTCAAGGTATCGCGCACAGAGGCGCAGCAGCGCGCCGGGGATTTCGTTCAGGGGCTGGGAGAAAACCTGGATGGTTACCAGTCCACAATCACTTTCGAGGTGGACGACAACGCGAAGACCTACCTGGAACGCGAACTCGGCCTGCAGGAAGCCAACCGGCTGATGTCGTCCGAACTGAACATCTGGTTCTGGGAAGTTCGGTTTTTCAAACCGCAGCAGGAAGAAGAATTTCAGGTGCGGGTAAGCCCCGCCGGGAAAGTGGTCGCCTACAGCCACAAGATCGAAGAAGCGCGCGGCGCGAAATCGTTGAGCCGCGAAGAAGCGCTCTCCGCAGCTCAACAGTTTCTGCAAACAAAAGCCGGCACGAGTCTGGACAATTGGAATTTCCTGCCGGAAGAAGCGAATTCGGAGACGCGGCCGAACCGTTTGGACTGGTCCTTCACCTGGGAACGGAAAAATTTCAAGGCCAAGGATGCGCCGTACCGGCTGGTAGTGGGCCTGCAAGGCGATCACATCGGGAGAACGAAGGAATTTCTACAGGTGCCGGAAGCCTGGACGCGCGCTTATCAGCACCTACGTTCCACCAATATTTTCTACAACCAGGTCGCGATAATCCCCTACGGTTTCCTGCTGGGCGCGGCGCTTTGGCTGGGAATTTCCCTGATGCGGCAGGACAAGACTTCGTGGGGCGCGGCGCTGAAGCTTGGCGGGCTGGTGGCCGTACTGTTTTTCCTGATGCAGGCGAACGACTGGAACTCCATTCGTTCGGGGTATGACACGCACCAGGCGTATTCCAGTTTTGTCACAGCGCAACTCGCCAAACTGGTGCTGGAGGCGCTGGCCACGGGCCTGATGGTCGCGTTGGTGCTTCCAGGAGCAGAACCGCTATACCGTGCCGCGCAACCTGCGCGGTTGCGCCTTTATCAGGCATTCAGCCGGCGCGGGATTCGTTCTAAGGAATTCTTCAGTTCTTCGGTGGTCGGCATTTCGATGGCGGCCGCGCACATGGGCTTCATCGTGGCGTTCTACCTAGTTGGCGGAAAGTTCGGGGTCTGGGCGCCGCAAGATTTAAGTTATTCAGACGTGGTGAATACATCTTTCCCGTGGATCGCGGGCGTTGCCATCGGCGTGATGGCGGCGACGAGCGAAGAATTCCTTTTCCGGTTGTTTGCGATTCCCTTTCTCGAAAAAATGACCGGTTCTCGCATTCTGGCCGTGATTCTCCCCGCGTTTTTCTGGAGCTTTCTGCACAGCGCGTATCCCCAGGAACCTGGATACATCCGCGGCATTGAGGTGGGGCTGATCGGCATCCTCGCCGGCATCGTGATGTTGCGCTGGGGCATCGTGGCGACGCTGATCTGGCATTACACGGTAGATGCATCGCTCGTCGGCATGTTGCTGATCCGTTCGGACAATTTGTATTTCAAGATTTCCGGCGTCGTCGTGGGGCTTGCAGCGGTTGCGCCGCTGGCATGGTCCGGCATCTCGTATCTGGCGCGTGGAAGTTTTGAAGCGGTGGACGACCTGCTGAACGCAGCGGAACCGGTGGGAGATATCTCCTTTGAGAGACAACCAGCGGCAGTGGCGGAAACGAAGCTTACTTCCCGGCGTTACGATCCGCTTACCATGGGAACGATCGGCTTTCTGGGCTTATGCGTCATCGTGGGCGGATCGCTGGCGTTTGCGTTCAAGCGCGAGAAAATCGGCGATTACCTGCACTTAGCCGTGAACAGCCGCATGGCGGTCAGCCGCGCGGATGCGGTGATGCGCGAACACGGACTCGAGCCAAAAAGTTTTCACAGCGCCGCACAATTCCTGGACACCACCAATCCGCTGGCAAACGAATACCTCCGGCGCAGGCTTTCCATCGCGCAGATCAACAGCATTTACGCGGAACGCGTGCCGGGAGCGCTCTGGCGCGTGCGCTATTTCCGCGATTCCCAGCCGGAAGAGTTTGCGATCGTGCTGAAGCCCGACGGCTCGCTGCATGCCTTTCGCCACACACTGGCGGAAGCGGTAAACGGCGCGAATTTGCCTAAGGAAGAAGCGCAAACCATCGCCGAAAAATTCCTGCGCGAGGAAAAGCGGATTGACCTGGGCGCCTGGAAACTTGTGGAAGCCAATTCCGAGAAGCGTCCCCACCGCACCGATCACACGCTGACCTGGCAACAGATTGCGCCGCTCGATCCAGAGAGCGCCGGCGCCAAGGACTCCGCCGACCACGCGTTCGCGCGCATGGACGTGCAGGTGCTGGGCGACGAGGCCGCGAACTTTCGCACATACGTCAAGATTCCAGAGGAGTTCACGCGCAAACAGGAGGAGCTGAATTTGCCGAGGACGCTCTTCACGATCGGGGCATACGCACTTTTCCTGGCTCTGGCGATCTGCGTTCTGGTTTTTTACTTTCTGCGTTTGCGTTCGCAACCCGCTGGAACTGTGCCATGGCGCCGATTGATGCTGTGGGGCCTGATGGGCGGCGGGGTGTTTCTGATCGGCTTCCTGCTGGGCAAGGGCACCCCGGCCCTGATCATGCAGTATCCAACCGCGATCTCTTTGCGAATATTCTTTGCGACATTCGGCGTGGGCATCTTTTTGATCACCGCATTCATCGGCGGGGGAATGGTGCTCCTCTTCGGCCTGGCGTGGTCGTTCGGGGCGCGCGCCTTCGGCTCCGAGAAAATGCCCACCTGGCTTGGAATGCCAGGGGAATATTATCGCGACGCTTTTTGCATAGCGGTGGGAGGAACGGGTCTGCTGGTCGGATTGCGGCGTTTGCTCGGCGCGGCCGACGCCTGGTGGCCAACGCTTCACCGAGCGCTGCCGGCCAATTTTGGCGAATCGTTTGACGCGCTTTATCCGGCCGCCGGCTTAGTCGCCGGGGCAATCGTGAGGGGGCTGCTGATAACGGGAACATTTGCCCTGGCCGGTGCGTTTCTAGGGGCAGAACTTCGTGTGCGCTGGCTGCGGCTGGCTCTTTTTCTTGCGCTGGCCGCTTCGTTCGTTTCCGATTGGGGGAGTCCAGGCGATTTCCTGAAGCAATTCCTGACGTGCGCACTGATTCTGGGAGTCGTCGTGTTTGGGTTCCGGCGAGTGGTGCGCTTCAATCTGCTGGGATGCTTCCTGGTGGTGGCAAGCGGGGCGCTGCTGGGAGGCGCGGTGGAGTTGGTCAGCCAATCCAATGGATTCTATCGCTCACAGGGCCACCTGGTTCTGGCGGCGCTGGTGCTGCTGCTCACCTGGCCGCTGGTGGCCTGGCGAATGGGGTCTGGGAAGAACTTAGTAGCCTAGAGGAGCGTATATACCTGGGGAGCAATTCGGGCATCGAACCAGGGGAGTGGTCCCGGGTGGTTACGTTTGTGTTCTTGAGACTCTGCTTACAAAAGAGGGTCTCAGGCGTCCAATAAGTGTATCGGTTGTGTAGCCTGCAGCATGGCCGTCCGCCGATTCACCAAGATCTCTTGTTTCAATAAGTTACACAAGAGTCGGCAGAGAGAAACAAGCGATGCCCCTACCCCGTTTGGCTTTTGCGTTGGCAGACGATAGCGGCCGGTCTGGCACCCCTAGTGCCGCGCTGGCATCGGGGACCTCCTTGACCCATCTTGAAGAGCGCGCCCTTGTCCAGGAAGCTCAAGCCGGCAGCCGCCTCGCGTTCGAGGAACTGGTCCGGCGTTATGACCGCGACGTCCTGCGCCTGGCCCTGAACCTGATGAAGCGCACCGAGGACGCCCGTGACGTCTACCAGGAAGCCTTCCTGAAGGTCTACCGCAACCTGCACCGCTTCCGCTTTGAATGCAGCTTTTACACCTGGCTTTATCGCATCGTTACCAACGTTTGCCTCGACCACCTGCGCCGCCGCCAGGCGCGCCCCGAAGACCAAGCTCCCGAATTGCACCCGGCCCATTACGAAGAAGGCATGACAGATTTCTTTGAGCGCCAGAAGGAACAGCGGCCGTCTTCGGATCCCGAACGCCACCTGATCGGCCAGGAGATCAAGCGCCGGCTGGCCACAGCCATGGAGCGGCTGTCGCCGCGCGAGCGCATCGTTTTCGAAATGAAACACTACCAGGGCCTGAAGCTGCGCGCCATCGGCGACGCGCTGGGCACCAGTGAAGAAACCGTGAAGAACTCGCTGTTCCGCGCTACCCGGAAGCTGCGGAGCCAGTTGGGAGAACTCCGATGACACCGGGCGGACTCAAAAACGTTTGCGAGCACGTGGTGCCTCTGCTGGTGTTTCATGCCTGCGGGGAACTGGATGAGAACGAACAAAAGTTGGTCCAGGAACATCTCGCTCTCTGCGCCGCGTGCAGCGCGCAGTTTTCCGAAGAAAAGAATTTGCAAACCCTTTTTGCTTCCCTTCCCCAGGAAGCGGACAAGCTGGATGCAGGAAACGTTCTGCTTTCGCAATGTCGCAGCGAACTCGCGGAGAATCTGGACGATCTGGTGCGGCCTCCGGTTCTGGAAAAAACGCCTGTCTTCGGCGCATTCCGCCGGTGGATGGCGTTGCGCCCGGCGTGGAGCGGCGCCGTGCTGGTGGCGATCGGGCTCCTCGTCGGCGTCCAGACTTCCCAATGGTATTTTGCGCGCAACACAGTGAACCCGCTCGATGAAGCGGTCAATGTGCGCCCCGGGCCGCATTTCTCCGACGATCAGCTTGCGAGAATGGCGGTTGCCGGAATTAATTTTTCGCCCGCCGTCGGCAATGGAGCGCAGAACGTCCGCGTGCAACTGAATGCCGAGCAACCCGTGGAAATCACCGGGAGCCTGGACGATTCCGACGTGCGCCGCGTGGTGACTTACGTGGTGAAGGGCGGCGATCGTTTTGATCCCGGCCTGCGCCTGGATTGCCTGGAAGCCTTGAAGTCGCGCTCGGGGGATTCCGAAGTGCGGGATGCGCTGCTGACCGCGGCGCGCAAGGATCAGAATCCCGCGGTTCGCCTGAAGGCGCTGGAAGCGTTGCGCGATTCCGCTTCCGAAGACGAGGTCCGGGCCGCGCTGTTCGATGCCCTGAAACACGATTCCAATCCCGGTGTTCGCGTGGAAGCCGTCAATTTGCTGGTGAACTCACTGGAAAAGTCAGGCAACGGAAATGGCCTGCCGGCGATGGTACCCGGAATGCCGTCCCTGCCGGACGGAAACACAGTTCCGGCGATGGCCAGCGGGAAAACGCATGAAGTCTCTATGACGGGTGTGATCATGACGCTGGAAGATTTGCGGCGCAAGGACCCCAGCAATTACGTCCGGTTGCGGAGCGCCGCAGCCCTGCGCCAGTTGAGCGCGCGCGGCGACCAGTAACGCAGCGAAACGGATTTGGTTTAAGATGTCGAACCGATGAGAGCGATTCCCTTTGTGAAGGACTCCGGAAAGTTTTTACCGTGGCTCCTGGCCTCGGGCATCGCTGTGGTTCTCTGCCTCGCCACCTCCTGCCTGTACTGTCCCGTCAGCAAGGCTGAAAATGCTCCGCTGCATGCCTCCGCCGACCGCACCGGGGAATTGCCCGCGGGCGACGCGCGCACGTTTTCGCTGATTGCGGATATGGGCTCCGTGCACATTCTGCCGCAACCTGCCGGAGCGCCTCCGGCGGTGCGCTACACGGTGCACCTTGAAACGGATGCGCACGAACCGCTTTCGCAGACGCTCTTTGACCGCTACGTCCTCAATTCCCGCGACATTCGCGGCACAATCACCTTGAACGGCATGCTTCCCCGGCTGCGCAGCATTGCCGGGAGAAATGCGCAATTCTGGGTGCAGTTCACGATTTATGTTCCGTCGAATTTTTCCGTTGAAGTGCACACGGGAGCTGGCGACATCGAAACCGGCGATATCGGAGGCCACGCCCTGCTGGTGACCGAAGGTGGAAACATCACCACAGGCCGTATCGGGGGAATCGATCATCTCGTCAGCATGAATTCCGCTCCCGTGGCGAAGATTGAGACCCAGGGCGGGCACATCACTGTTCTGGACGTGGCCGGGGACCTGGATGCGTTCACGGCCGGTGGATTCATTCAAGCCCACGACGTCGCCGGCAACGCCAAGCTCCGCACCGGAGGCGGCCACATTCGCGCCGCCCACATTCGGGGCACCGCGCAACTTGAAACTGACGGCGGCAATATCACCGTTGGAGAGGCGGGAGCGCTGGTTGGCGTGCGCACCGGGGGCGGCCAGATTGATTTTGGCGAAGTACACGGTTCGGTTCACGCGGAGACGGGCGGCGGCGGCGTTCGCGTGATGTATGTCTCCGGCCCGATGGAAGTGGAAACCAGCGGCGGAGGCATCTGCTTGACGCGCGTTTCGAACGTGGTGCGCGCGGCAACCGGCAACGGCACCATCACTGCCTGGATCACGCCCGACTCCGGCGACGCTTCGCGGCCCGTGCGTTTGCCGGGTCCTTCACAACTTTCTTCGGGTTCGGGCGATATCGTGGTGTTCCTGCCGCGCAACTTGGCAGCGACCATCGAAGCCAGCGTGGAAAACGGCGGCTCGGACCGCATTGAAGCAGATTCGGCTCTTGGACTGAGCATGGAGGCGCGGGAGGACGGACCAGTGCGCGCCTCCGGGGCGTTGAATGGCGGCGGGGCAATTCTGAAGCTCAGGAGCAACGCCGGTAAGATTCGCCTGCAGTACGTGGACGAGCAGACGGCCCTGCGGCAGTCCCTGTTGGAAGAGCAGCGGCAGCGGTTGGCGCAGAAACTGAGCCAGCCAGGTTTTGAAGATCCCTCCATGGGCTTGGCCGCTGCAAATTCGCAGACGCAAACCAGCACGGTTTCCTGCACGGGCAACGGCACGGAATGGTGGGGCACATGGAAGGACCGCTTCCAGGTGTGGTTCCGCGGTGGACTGAGCGAAGATCCGGAGGAGTTCAAGAAGCACCTGATCAATTCGCCTCCGCCAGATTACCCGCAGATGGCGCGGCGGGCGGGCATCCAGGGAGTGGTGCGCTTGCAGGTGCGAGCGAAAACGGATGGAACGCTGGAAATCGAAAAGGTTATAGAAGGGGAGCCGGCGCTGGTGGAGGCGGCTCGAGCAGCGGTCCGGCAATGGCGGGTGAATCCCGGAGATATCTGCGGCAAGAAGGTGGACGTAATTTCAACGTTGGCTTTTAACTTCCAGCTCCGTTAGGCTGTACGGGCGGGAGTCAGCGGTTCGGGTTTGTCGGTCGTCCTGGGGGCAGTGTTTGGTGTTGTCCGCGAGGGAGGCTGTATGAAGTTTCGCTCAGCAATCCGTTCGATAGGTCTGACTCTTTCAGCTGTGTCCATGCTTGCGGTTCCCGCCAGTTTTGGGGTGACGCGCGAATTCGCGCAAACCTTTCATTTGAAGTCCGACGGCACCCTGGAACTGAACAATATTAATGGGACCGTACGCATCGAAGGCTGGGACAAAGATGAGGTAGAGGTGCGCGCCGTCAAGACCACCACGGACAAAGCATCCAAGCTGGATCTCGTTTCGATTGACGTGAACTCCAGCCCGGACAGCCTTTCGATTTCGACGCGGTATCCCTCCGAGGAGGGCGTCGAGGTCGCCGTCGAATACACCGTGCATGTGCCGCGGCACACGCTGCTGAAGCACATCAACACGGTGAACGGGACCCTGCGCGTGAAAGATCTCGACTCGCTCGGCGATCTGCATACGGTCAACGGAAACATCGAAGTTTACGAGAGCAGCGGCAACCTGCACGCGCGCACGACAAACGGAAACGTCTACGTGGAGCTGAAGCATCCCGCCGATCTGCACGGCACGCAGGCGGAAACCACCAATGGTTCCGTGCTGCTGGCGATCCCCGCGGATTCGCAGGCGGATCTGGAAGCCCGCTGCATGAACGGCAGCTTCTCCACCGAGCTCCCCTTTGTCATGGAAGGGGCTATCCAGCCTCGCATCCTGAAGGGGCGGCTGGGCAAAGGCGGCGCCCCAATCCGGCTGGGAACCGTGAATGGCGCCATCCGGGTCGTAGCGCTCCGGTCGACCATTTAGCTTCTCCTGCGTCTAACCAGACGAAGGAGAAACACTCATGATTCAACGGCAAATGTGGACGAGCCTCGGATTTGGCGCTTTGAGCATTCTTCTGATCGCGCTGCCGGGTGCTTCCAATCAAACAAAAGAATCTTCGAAGTCTACGGGCTCCTCTCCATCCGCAACGCAGGAAATTTCGAAAACCCGGGTCCGGGTGATCCCCGATGTCGAAATCCAAGCCGAGCCGGTGGACGAGAATATCTACGTGGTGGTCAACGATCGCGAAGACCGCGACACGCTGGTTCGGGAGTTCGACGATCCGAAAAATACGGATGACGATAATTTCCAGATTCTGATGGGGTCCGGCGGCGGCTGGCTGGGCGTCGGCGTTTCCGAGGTTTCTCCTGAAAAAGTGAAGTCTCTGAAATTGCCGGAAGAGCGCGGCGCGCTGCTCGGCAAGATTGTTCCGGATAGCCCGGCGGCGAAAGCCGGCCTGAAGGAAAATGACGTGGTGCAGGAACTCAACGGCCAGCGAATCGAGGGCACGGAACAGTTTCGCCGCATGATTCACGAAATCCCCGCGGGCCGCACGGCGAACCTGGCGGTCTGGCGCGATGGCCGGTCGCAGAACATTAAGGTGACAGTTGGGAAACAGGAATCCGGCAACATGAAGGTGTTCGCGGACGGCCCGAAGTCCTTCGCGTTCAAGATGCCAACGCTTCCGGAAATGCCGGAGATGTCCGGACTCGATCACTTGCGGACGTTCGCGATGGTTTCACCGGGACGCCCGCTGCTGGGTATTGACGCCGAGAATCTGAAGGGTGACTTCGGGAACTTTTTTGGAGCGCCCGAAGGCGAAGGAGTGCTGGTGCGCGGCGTGTTTTCCAATTCACCCGCGTCGAAAGCCGGATTGAAGGTGGGCGACGTGATCACCAGCTTGAACGGCGATCGCATCCGCAACGCCAGCGAACTCCGCGAGAAACTGTTGACCCATCACCAGGAAAAGAGCATTCAATTGGGCGTGCTCCGCAACAAGAGCGAGCTCAAGCTCTCCGTGGAACTGCCTGAACAGAAGGAAGAAGAAGAGCATTTCCTTTCCGAACGCACCCACATCTAGTTTCCATGCAGACAAGGCGGCCCGGCTCGCAATTGCTACTGAGCCGGGCCCCTCCCTTTCTAAACGCTCAATTCCCTGTCCCGCCGTTCCGCGGTTCCGCCTATCCGTCCTGGCCATATTTCCGTATCAGCCGGAACGGCCGCTTGATCGCTTCCCAAACACGCGACCCGCGTTCTTCTTGTCCTTCGGCCCAGTCTTCTTCGGTTGGAGAAACCGACAATCGCAGCAGATATGCCGCGCCGCTCAGTCCACCTCCGCCCATTTTCAGACGGAACATGGCCCGCTGGCTCAGGGGCGGCGGTTGGTAGCCGGCGGTGGGGAGCCAACCTTCTACTTGCCGCACCAGATCGCGCGCTGCGCCGTCTGCGTTCGCTGTTGCGGCCATCTCCGCGGGCACGGGGACACCCAAAAGCGATTCGGCCAGCAAGAGGCCAACGTGAACCATCCTCTCCGCTCCGACGTCTCTGGCGGCCTGCCGGACGCGCTCCCAAGCAATTCCCGGCTGACGGGCCACCATCGCCGCAATGTCCGCAGGCCACATCAGGCGTTCCCAGAAGTGTTTCGCACCGTGAATGCAGTCGAGCACGAACTCATCTTCCAGGCAGAGCGCGGGGACTTCGCGGCCTTCCAGGGGCAGACGCCGTTGCCGCGTGAATAAATCCTCCATTCGCATCGAGCGCGGGTAGTAGCGAAATGTTTTTTCGGTATGGAGTTCCACCAACTGCTGAGCTCCAGGTCGACGGAACAAGTACTCACCGGGTATCTTCCCAGCCAGAATAGCGGCTTCAGGAACGTCGGGCTCGAATCCAAGCGCGACCAGAATTCTGGAGGCAGGAAGAATCGCCGCATCGCGCACCAGCAGATCCAGATCGACGTAGCTCCGCACCGCGGGATCGCCAAAAGCCAGCAGTGACACGATGGGGCCTTTCACCAGAATCGTCTCGATGCCCCCCTGCCCGAATGCGTCGAGAATGCGGAAAAGCTCCGCGGTCATGCTGAGAGTGAAAAGGTGCTGCGTTCGCATGCTGGCTTGCAGTTTTTCCCAGGCTTCCTCGGAAATTCCCGCGTGGCCGCTCACCGTCAGGCGAGAAGCGACCAAGCCCAGGACGCTATGTTCCTCGGCAAGTTCCAGCGCCAGATGCCAGTCCAGATTCGACACCAACGTGGAAATCCTGTCCGCGGAGGATGGGGAAGGGGACGCGCAGGCGCATAGGAATCTCCATTCGCGATCGATGGACTTTGCTCCGAATGGAGTGGGGGCCGTCAGAAGTTGCTCCTGGGAAGATGGTTGCCAGTGTACACCGGCAATTCAGCCGCGGACAGAAGCTGTCCCTGGGAGACTCCAGATTGCAGACATGGGAGGAGAGTCTCGTCTTCGAATCATGGGCAACGGTTGGGCCGCTAAGGATTTAGGAAGCAGAGAGGATGGCCCGGGCGTCCTGCAGTATCAGATTGCAGAGGGCCGCGATTTTCTCCGGGTTCGCGTGGGGCAGAATGCGGCGAACGGGCACTCGCTGGACCAGCCGCCACAAAGCGTCGAATTCCTTTGCGCGTTGCTCACGGTCGAGCACCCAGTTCATGTAGGTGTTCTGCACCAACTCGAGCAGGGCCAGGCGCGGGCTGATTTTTTCAACGCGTGGCGCTTCCCGGTCATCACTGCGTGGCGCAAACAGATACAAAATGCCCACCGGCAATTTCGCCTCGGAAAACTTTGCGCGTTGGCCGTCCAGTTCAAGAAATCGCTTTTCCCATACCGGCGTAAGTTGCGGCAGCGCGTCCTCGCGGCCAAGCAGCATGGCTACGCTTTCCGGCCACAGGCAGACACGAGGATAGCCTGGCACAGCGCGAAATTCGCCGCCGCTCTCCGCAAGCGCCACAATATCCTCGGCCAGCACGGGAAGGCCGCGCAGCGCCAGCGCGGCCGCGGTGGTGGACTTTCCGAAGCCAGCATCGCCGCAGAAACAGACCGCGCGGCCCAGAATTTCGACGCTGCTCGCATGCAGGCAGGTGAGATTTCGCCGGCGCAAGACAAAACCCAGCACCGGCCCCAGAAAATAAGTAGCCATGTCTTCAGTGGCGAGCGGAGCCTGATATGTCCCCCATACCCGGCCGACCGCTTCATCGAGGACAAAACGTGTTCCGTCTGAATAGGAAAGTTCGAACCCTTCGGCGCGGCCATACTGGGTCACAATAAAGGAAGGGTCGGGGGATCCGGCGGGTTCAGATCGCTGAGAGAGGACTAGCGAGGGAAGCGTGAGCAAGCTTCTGGCCCAAGCGGGTTCCTGGCCGTCTTCGAACCGCAAGTCAGTCACCCCATGTTGCAGGAGGGCCGGTTGGAGTCCCGCGATGCGGCAGGAAGAGTCGATTCCAAGGCCGTAGGCTCGATAGGAATAACTCAATGGAATCAGTTTTTGCTGCTAAGGCGCTGCGGGCGGGGTTCAGCGTCCTGTACGTCGCATCCGCGGTCTAGTTCCGCCATCGATCTTTGATTTGGTGCCGACGGCCTTGGTCATTTCCGCGAGATCGCCATAAACAAGCAGCTTGGGTGGTTGGTACGGCTTTTTGGAGTTTTGCTTGGTCGGCTGCCTCATTCATGCCCCTTCCGTAGCACTTTACTGAATCCCCCCTGCCTTTACAATGTCTTTCAGCCACCGTGAAAAGGAGAGTAAATAAAGATACTCATCTGAAAAGTAACCCTGTATATGGTCCAAAGTTGCGTGCCAGCTTTCCCATTTTATGAATTCGTGGATGATTTGCGGTGGGTTTTCTGCGACGCTGGGCCGCCAACCGTCTTTCCGGGAGCACACCTCGAGGGGGTCTGCCTGCAACGGCGTCTTTGGCCTCGCGAGGATTTTGGCCGGCAATTCACCCTTTAGGGCCCGGCGAGGCAATTCTTTGTTCACGCACCAGGGCACGGGCGGAAGACGAAGGAGAAAACGCAAAAGGCGGAGATCCAGGAGAGGCGCACGCGTTTCCAGACACACCCCGCTGCAGCCTGCGTCCTCGCTTTCATGGACGCTGGCCCAATAACCCGAATGCAAGCCCCGGTACGCGGCGGGGTGCAGCGGGTGCTCTTCCAGGTGCCGAGATTCCTGGAAGCGTCCCCGCGCTTCCAAGCCGCTGCGTCGCGCAAATTCCTCATTCATCCAGGGAGGTAATTTTTCGGGAGGCTCCTGTGCGCCGAAGAGGCGGCGAACTTTGTTTCGAAATCCGCCGCGCAATGGTGGGAATCGTCCGTGTGTGGCGAGGTATCCGCCGAAGATCCGGAAAATGCCGCTCCATTCTCCCCGCTCATAAAGGCGCTTCAGGAACGGCCACGACTGCCCGGTCAAAACGTCGTCGCCGCCGTCGCCAGAAAGGACCACGCGTGCGAATTGAGAGATGGTTCGGCAGAAGCGGCGGTCGCGGCCCAGAAAAAGTTCAGCGGTGGGCTCTGGAGAACTCGCCGCGGCGCCTGGTTCATCGGGACAAATGGAACTTTCTTCCAGAATTTCGTGCGCCAGGCCAAGATGGCGCGCGGTGAGCTTTGCAAACTCGGGCTCGGAATCGTCCAGCAGCGGCCGCCAGCTGATCGTAAATGCTTTCAGCGCCGCGAAATTACCATTTTTTTTGGCGATCCGGGCTGCGGAGGCGCAGACCGAACCCGAATCAATTCCACCACTGAGATAGAACGATGTCTTGCCGTCGGACAGCCGGTCACCCACCGCCTGCGCCAGCAGTTCATGATAGTTTTCCAGGTACTCGTCCGCGCGTTTTAGCCGCAGAGGTTCCTCGACCGGTAAGCTGCGGAACCGCTGCATCTGGATTTGCCCGTGGGAAAGAAGCAAAAGGTGCCCCGCGGGAAGGCGCCGAATATCCCGCCAGACGCTGCGCGTGGAATCGGTGCATAAACCGGTGAGCAGAAAATCGCGTACGAACAAATCGTCCAGGCTGTCGGAAATCTCAGGGGCGAGCCGCAGCACATTCAGGGTATTGCTGAAGCTGAACACACCCCCATGCCCGGCATAAAAAAAGGGTCGCGCTCCGGCGAAATCCCGGGCACAGAAAAGAGATTGCTGCGACGCGTCCCAGATGGCGAAGGAAAAGTCGCCCAATATTTTGGCCAGGGCTAGTTCACCCCAAACGCTCCAGGTGAGAAGCAGTAACTCCTCGTCAGAAGATTCTTCGGTGGCGGGTTGCTGGTTGTCCAGTAACTCCCCGATTAGTTGTTTTCTTGCATCCAGGCGCACTTCGCCGAGCAGGATGTAGCGCTCGCCAAGCCGCACGGGCTGGGTGCGAGACTGGCGGCGCGATCCGGTTTCCAGATAGGCAAAACAAGTGCCCAAACCATTTTTTGTCCAGGTCTGACCGTCGTCGGGACCACGAAAGCGCAACTGCTCCATCACTCGATCCAGGAATCGCTGCTCCACCGCAACACCGTCTGTTCGTAGTGTTCCGAAGAACCCGCTCATGGTTGCTCCGACGGGGGTTCCGGCAAATCCTGCTCGAAGGCCGCGTAGTGACGGTGCTCTGCTTCGTACTGATTCAATGCTTCGCCGCCATATTCCACCCAGGCGTGAGCCTCAAACTTCTCGTTTTCTTTGCGCACCCCGATGCGCAGACACGCCGGAATTCCCTGCCGGCGCAGCAAATACCAGAGCGTTAAAGATTCTTCGAGGCAGGTGTATTGAGCCAGCGAATAGCGCAATGCCGCGCACACCATGCGGCAGGTGCTTTGCACTTCTTCCCGCGATTCGGGTGCGACTTCCGTCGCCTTGGGTTGAAACTGAGCGCGCTTCTGGAGCGAGTTGAACGTTTTCCCGTAGCCCCGCAAACGGAGCGACCACCGCACCAATGGCAAAAGAATCGCGGTGCGCCAGAACATGCGCCGCGACGCACGATCCAGGGCCCTATATCGTTGGAGTGGTTCCCACATCCGCAGGTAGCACTTGCAGCAGGCCATTCTCCACCAGCCCGCTGAGTAGTTGGGTGAAGTGATTCCGCAAAACCTCGGGATCCACCTCGTACTCTTCCTGAAGCTTTTCCAACGCCGCGCCGATACTCGGATGCGAGGTCACCAACTCCCACATTCGCGTACCAGTGGCGTCCAGGCCGAAATATCGTTCGCTTTCCAGGTTCAACAGCACCGATTCCCCTTCGAGGTGCCGGATCAGCACATGGGCCGGCACAACCGCGCGCATCGTCAACTCCACCATTTCTGGGCTCCTGCCTGGGGACGCGGATTCCGGGAGTATCCCGGTATCTTACC
Source organism: Candidatus Limnocylindrales bacterium (assembly GCA_035577585.1). Taxonomy (GTDB): domain Bacteria; phylum Acidobacteriota; class Terriglobia; order Acidiferrales; family UBA7541; genus Acidiferrum. Next base: position 506 of record DATLVJ010000561.1, on the reverse strand, counting down.
GGGGTTTGCCCTGAACTGCCACGTTCAGAGGCCCGCGGCCAGGCCCACCGCGCATTGTCTTCTGCCGTGGGACACGCTATAAATTCGGGAGTGTCCGACCCCGCGATCATCCTGGATTCCGTGGAGAAATGGTTTCCGCCGGGGCTTAGTGGCTGGCGCTCTTATCTTCAACCCTTTGCCCCGGCCACTTCGCCAGCCCTGCTGGGCATTTCTATGGAAGTCCAGCAAGGCGAGGCGGTGGCTTTGCTCGGCGTAAATGGAGCAGGCAAGACCACCTTGCTGCGAATCCTGGCCACTTTGCTGCTTCAGACGCGCGGCACAGCGTCCCTGGCCGGGCACGATACCGCGCGTGAACCCGCGGCTGTGCGGCGGCAAATCGGTTACCACGCGGGAAGCGACCTGGGTTTCTATCAGCGGCTGACTGGCCGGCAGAATCTGCGCTTTTTCGGCCGCTTGAACCATCTCACTGATGAATTCACTGCCGCCCGCATCGAAACTTTGGGCGA
>DATLVJ010000560.1:0-4549 GCA_035577585.1 Candidatus Limnocylindrales bacterium | reverse complement strand
ACAAGCGTCTCGGCGCAGCAACTCGTGAACAGGGTTTAGGTAGCTAAGCCGGCAAGCCCTTTCGCGTTTTCAGGTCGTTGAGGAGGCGCTCAACCTCGGTGTCGCGGTCGAGGCGATTCAGTTTTTCGGCCATGTCGTCGTGAAGCAGGTCGATTTCCGCAGAGGCCGTCGCTTCCGTGTGGTTCACACGTTCTTTCAGGCGGTCAAACGTGGCGCTTTTCGAGCCTTCACCGACGGCGACCTGGGCCTTGGCGGCTCTGTCCAAAGCGATGCTGCGGCGATGGCGCGCCATCAACACTTCGCGCTTGGATTTGGCTTCATCGAGCTTCTGTTCCAGCTTCACCAGCGCATTTTTCAAGGTGTCTACCTGCGCTTTCTGGTCGTTCACCTGCTCCTGAAAGCTCTGCGTGAGCCGCAGCGCCGTCTGGTAGCGGTCCAGCGCAGCGCGTGCCAGGTCATCCTGCGTCTTGTCCACAGCGACTTCCGCCTTGCGCATCCAGTCCTTGGCGGTGTCTTCCTGCTCGCGAAGTTTCTTTTCGAGAATGTGTTGATCGGCGATGGATACGGCGACCTGCGTCTTTACCTGCAGGTATTGATTCTCCATGTCGAGGATCACCTGCTTGATCATTTTTTCCGGATCTTCCGCCCGATCGACCATGTCGTTGAGATTGGCCCGAATTAAAGTGCTTACGCGTTCTAAAAGTCCCATGGTGCTGCTCCTTTCCAATTTATATTTTCTCGATCCCTGACCACTCGCGATGGCCTTGATTGGGTTGAAAGGCGCCCGCCTCGGAAGGCGGCCGCTACACTAAAACAGAGAGAAACAATGTGTCAGCGCGGTGTTGATCTGGGCCCAGGCGACACCGCTCAGCGTCAGCATGATGAGTATCCCCAGCGCCCAGAACAATCCCCGCTTTTGCTGCGACGTCAGACTCATGACCCTTTCCTCCATAAGACACCCCCGTGGCCAACTTCGACTTCGGACACAGGCTAAAGCCTGTGCTACTGAGGCGCCGGAACGCGTCTTGCGAGGCGCTCCGGCGGAATGGGTTTATGCCTTAATCGCCGGCGGTTCCGGTTTTGGCGCCTTGTCGCCGATCAGGCGCACCTTGCTGAGCAACTCCGACATCTGCATGCCGGAAAGCGCTTCGAAGAGCGCGGGCACTTGTGCTGCAATCTTCGTGATGTCGCCGGTGAGCTTGTACGCTCCCGCGGCATCGCCATTGCCGGTCGAAACGATGGTCACCTTGTCCACTTTGCTGAGCGGTTCGCTCAAAGCGCGAACCACCTCCGGCAAACCGGTAATCAATTTATCTAGTACGGCGGCCTGGTTGTACTCCTGGAAAGCCTCCGCCTTCACATTCATCGCGCGGGCTTCCGCTTCGCCTTTCTTGAAGATGATCTCGGCTTCGGCTTCACCCTGAGCGCGAATGGAGGAGGCGCGGCCTTCGGCTTCGCTGATCAGGCGCTGGCGTTCGGCGTTGGCGATCGTTTCGATGCGCTGCCGCTCGATTTCCGCCTGCTTTAGAACGGTGGCGATCAGTTCGCGTTCGCGGCGATTGATTTCGGCTTCCTGCACCTTCACCTGCGCTTCGCGTTCCACCTGCTGGATGCGAACCTGCTCCAGCATCACGGTCTGCTGCTGGCGGTTGGTTTCGATTTCATAGGCTTTGTCGGCTTGCGCCTGGGCCTTTTTGCTGATTTCCAGGTAGTTGGCTTTCTTGATGTCCAGGTCGCGCTCGGCTTCCGCCTGCTTGGCCATCGAAGCGGTTTCCGCCGCCACGCGTTCCTGGTCTGCCTGTGCCTTGGCAATCGCCGAAGCGCGTGTGGCTTCGGCACGCTTGATGGCGATGTCGCGATCGGCTTCGGCCGCGGCTACTTCGGCATCGCGCTTGATGCGCGCGATGTCTGGGCGGCCCATGTTGGTGATGTACTCATTTTTGTCGCGCACTTCCTTAATGGTGAAGCTCACGACTTCGAGCCCCATCTTGCTCATGTCGTCGGCGCACGTGGAGCGCATGTGGCCCCCGACCATTTCCGGTTCCTTCACGATCTGCTCGACCGTGAGCTGCCCGATGATGCCGCGCAGGTGCCCTTCCATCACTAGGCGGATGAGCCCTTCGCGTTGCTCCGGGCGCTTGGTCAGGAACTGCTCGGCCGCGGTGCGGATAGACACTGGATCCGATTTCACCTTGAGTTGCGCGACCGCTTCCACGGTGACCGCGACGCCTTGGTTGGTATACAGGCTCTGTTGCGGCGCCACGTCGAACGACATCAGTTCGAGGGAGAGCTCCTTGCATTGCTCCACCATCGGAAAGATGATCGTGCCGCCGCCCTTGATGATGCGCGTGCCGCGGAAGCCGTAAACGATCAAGGCTTCGTGCGGACCCGCTTTGCGATACATCCTCGCCGCCAGAACCATCAGGAATAAGACGGCGAGCACCGCCAGACCGGCGATGACCCAGACACTTGAGAAATCGAACATAAAAACCTCCCTTTTCACCCGACTGGAACTGTTTGCAGCGTTCTTCAGTCCCTTAAACTTTTTCACCTGTGAATTCGTCCCACTTGCGGACGTAGGCCATGCCCTTTTCGTAGCGGCTAATGACCACCTCGGCGCCCTTGTCGAGCGGAGAACCGTCGTCACTCCGTGCTCCGGCGCTGCGCCGCACGCCGTGCTGCTCGAAAATCACTTCCCCGGTGCCTCCGGCAGGGATCGAAATGCTCACCCTGCCGACTGAACCTTCGTGACGGTAATCCCACTCGTTCATCTGAACTTCCGTATCGCGCAGCAGGCGCGCCATAAATTGGAAGACAATCCAGCCGCCGGTGAGACCTGCGGCGATTGCGATCGCCAGGCAGAAGATCGCCACCAGGTTCGAATGCTTCGTCAGCAGGTAACCGGTTCCGCCAAACCAGGCGAGAAACGCCAGGATGCTGGAAGCGTTGAACCAGGAAAGATGTGAGCCGCCGCCCGTTCCGTGATGGCCGCTATGAAACGGCAGATGCCACTTGAACGGCAGGTGCAGGTGCACGGCGCCCGCGAGAAACGAGAGCACGCTGAGCGAAAAGCCCACCAGGAAACAGAAAAGATAGAAGTCAGACCAAGTCATACGACACCTCGTGGAGCGGCACCCCGCCACTCAGACGAACCGTGCGTTGGCCCCTATGGGGTTAGTTCTGGGAAGGAATTGGCGGTGGATGGCCGGAGCCAGTGATCGCCGAAGGTTGCAGAACTTCGCCAAGCCGCTCGGCCAAGCCGGGCGTGCGAAGTATTTCGCCAAGGAGCAAAAGCGCGTTGCGAGAATCCGGATGCTCCGCGATAGCCAGCAGCGCTTTCTCGAGCTCCGGATCGGAACTGAATTGATCGGCGCCTGCATACAGCCAGGCATCGACCGTCGAATCCGTCATACGAAGCGCGGATTGCAGTTCGCGGGAATATCCTTCGGGGTCGTCCACCAGGAAGCCCGGATAGACGCGGAAAAAGCGCGCCAGAAGCTCGCGGGAAGTGTTGGTCATGTGAGGCCGAGCGCCGCTCTCCAGCTGCGAAACGTACGCCTGGCTCAGCCCCCGCCCCAACTCTTCCTTCATAGCCTCCACAAGCTCCGCCTGCGTCATAGGGCGCCCAAAGCCGCGCAAAGAACCTTCGATGGCCCGCAGGGAGCGAAGTTTGTCGCCGAGAGTCATGGAGGGCCGCCTTTCGTGTATTGCGATATGCTATTTCTATATAGCAATATGTAATTTGTCAAGCGAAATCGACAACTGCCCTTAACCTCATTTTTATCAATCAATTATGGAAGCGTGAAAGATGCGGAAAAAGCCCTGACCGTGTAAAGGCTACTCGGGCTTGCGAAGCGATTGGAGGTCGATGCCGAGTTGCTGACACTTTTTGTAGAGATGGCTACGCTCGAGGCCGAGGGCGCGCGCGACGTTGGTCATGTGAAAATTGTGGCGGCGAATTTCACCCAGCAGGACTTCGCGCTCGAAGGCCTCCGTGCGCTCCACAAGTGTTCCCTGCCCCGTATCCGTGCTGCCGTTGGAACTTGTAGCTTCGCCACCAGGGAGAACCAGCCCGACTTCTTCTGCCGTGATTGCGTCTCCCGCGGCGAGCAGCACCAACCGCTCCACGATGTTCCGCAATTCCCTCACGTTGCCTGGCCAGGAATATTTTCGCAGCGCGGCAATCGCCTCCGCCGAAAAGAGTTTCTCTTTCCAACCGTTCTGCGCAGCAACCTGACGCGCAAAGTGGGCGAGCAGATCAGGAAAATCCTCGGGGCGTTCCCGCAACGGCGGCAGGAACAACGGGAACACGTAAACGCGGTGAAACAGGTCGGCGCGAAATTCGTTCTTCCTGGAGAGTTCTTCCAGGTTGCGGTGCGTGGCCACAATCACGCGGACGTTTACCTTGATCGGCTTTTCGCCGCCGACGCGTTCGACTTCGCCCTCTTCCAAGACGCGCAACAGCTTTGCCTGCATGGCAAGCGGCATGTCGCCGATTTCATCGAGAAACAACGTACCGCCCTCGGCTTGTTCGAATTTCCCCAGGTGG
>DATLVJ010000559.1:0-6198 GCA_035577585.1 Candidatus Limnocylindrales bacterium | reverse complement strand
CAACGGCTTTTTCGAAAAATGCTTGGCGCCGGGCGGAACGTTTCGACTAACGACATTCATCCGCTTGTCTCGCTTGCGTCCGCGGCTTCCTGTGCGAATCTACAAATTTGCGAGACGCACGTCGGCGCCCGCATCTACCCGCCCACGGATTGGACGAATATCAGTTCACTGATAGCTCAAGTGCTAGGCCCCATCTTCCTCGATATGGAACGAAATGCCGTCTGCTGGCAAAGAGTCCGCGGTTCCGGTCCCATTCCAGCGAACGGTGAGCCGGTATCCGTCACGGAAGACACCGGGAATGTGGATATCAATCGTATGGTTGAATCTTTCCAACTCGGAAATAGGGACCTCCAGGAGATCTGGAGCCTGGTGCTGCCACCCGCCACTCTATTCGAGCTCAGGAAACTGTCACGCTCGCCACTGGTACAGTTCCGCATGCCCGACGAACTGTGGGTGCGCATCATCTTTGATTTCGCGCTCGCCCATCGTCTTCGCACAATCAGTCGCGATCATCTGCTCAAGTCCATGACGCCTCTGTATTTGGCGTGGGTAGCGTCCTATGCCCATGATTTGGAAACGGCAGGACCGACTGCTTCCGAACAGAGGCTCGAGCGCCTATCGGCCGCTTACGAATCGTCTAAATCTTATCTTGTCTCCCGATGGCGCTGGCCCGATCGGTTTAACCCTTAGCTCTGCGAGCTGCGATGGAGGTATCTATGTGGGATCAAGTAAGGCAGGCCTTGGCGCAGTCAACGGCGAGGCTCCTGGCCCGATTTGCAAGCTTATTGCCTGGCATGGTGGCTCTGATTTTGGTAGTGGTGGTGTCGATTATCTTGGCGTTCATCCTGGCGTTCGTGGCGCGGCGGGTGCTCATCAGGTTGCGGTTTGGTGAACGGCTCGTCGAATGGGGCTTTTCTTCTCCGGCCGAATCGCCGACGAAAAACGCTGCCGTGGTCGTCTCCCGAGCAATCGCCGGTCTGGTTATTCTTGTGGGGTTCTTGATCGGCATCACGGCCTTCGATGCGGAGTGGACGTTTAAGCTTGCACAGGATGCCCTCGAGTACATTCCCAATGTTTTGGGGGCCGCGCTGGTCTTCGTGGTCGGTAGCATCGTCGCGCGTTTCTTTGCGCGTAGCGTGCTCATCAGTGGAGTTAACATGAACCTCCACTATGCGCGTCTTCTGAGCTGGGGAGTGAAATCGCTGGTGATTGTGCTCGCCGGAGCCATGGCTCTAGAACACTTGAGAATTGCGCCCGGCATCGTTCAGCTTGCTTTCGGCATTCTTTTTGGTGGAATTGTCTTGGCGCTGGCGCTGGCCGTGGGGCTCGGAGCAAAGGACTTCGTTACCAAATCGCTCCAGAGGGATGTCGAAAAACCATCCAACGAAACGGTAGAAGACCCGCTCCGTCATCTGTAGAGAACCCGTCCCCAGAGGGTTACGCCCAATCTGGCAGTTGGAACTCGCCAATCTTCTGTGCCTGATTGGCTTTCTCATCGGGAGACAGCGGTGTCAATCGGCAGAAACGGGCCGGCAATAATGGCATCGGAAATTGATCGCACTTCACACATTTCACTGACTGATGTGCCATCGACCAAGACCCAGTTCGAGCTCGGATATGCACGTCCTGTTCCTGCTCGCAATGACTGCAGGAAACAGTCACAGCGACGGGCCTTTCTTCAATTGCACTTGCGACATGATCGGTCTCCAACACTATCCCGCAACCTTAGGTCGTGGGCGTCAATTCAAGAAGAACAGCAAATCGAATCCCCGTCTCGCTCGTATCCGACAACGGGCACGAGGTTCCTGAATTGAAGAGGAAATTGAAAAAATGGAGGCGGCGGCAATTCCGGCTTGTGAGCTTTCGCGAGCTCGCCCGGTATGTCAGTTTACCCATCGTGTCCGTCGGTGATACTCGCCACCTCCAATGCCCCCCAAGTCAATTACGACGGCGATGATCAAGATAAGAAGATTAATGCCTGTTGTAGGCAATCCCGAATTCGCCATCCAGGCGTACGCAAGAGTTGTCAGGGGCAGAAATACAAATCCGAGAAGAGGAATAATTAGTCCATGGTATGCGTGTTGTAGGTAGTTCGAGAATAGGAACAACAGAAGTAGCGCGATCCTGGGAAAAGCCAGAAAGAGGACTAGTAAGAGACAAGGCATTCAGATCATCCTCCGGCAACCGAATAGAAACGTTGTTCGCGTATGCATTTTCACTACCAATTCTTCCGTCAGGCGGCAAAGGATTGAACTCTCAATCGCTCGCACAATCAATCCTGGACTAAGGGCTGTGTGGCGACGGATGTTGAGCGGGCGGGTTCGTGGGATAGACCAGGATGACTAGTTTGGAGGAGTCGTCAGGGCCCTTGGTCTTGCCGAGGCCGATGGTCTTGAGGTGACTGTCGTCCAACTTAAAATTCTGGGCCAGGTAATCGCGGACAACTTTCGCGCGGGCTTCCGTGAGCACGCGTACTTTGTCGGCATCACCCTTTGATTCAGAGGAAGCGACGACGGCGAGGCCGAATCTATTCTCTTCGAGGTATTTTCCTGCCTCATCCAAGGGTTTCTTATTCTTCAGCTTGGCTCCATCGGGTTTGTCGAAAATCTCTCCCGTCTCATAGTCAAATTCCTTGGCCCGCGCCCGCGCGGGAAGGCCGGAGATGGCATGTTGAGTCAATTCCTTTGCTTCGTTGTAACCCCGTTTTTCAAAGAATCCACGGAGAAATAAATTGTGCTGGAGTGCTTCCATATTGTCATGAAAGGCGGCGACACCAGCGTGAGCCTCGTCCGTGAGCGCACGGACCTCTTCGGACACGTCTTTCGGTGTCTCACTCGCAATTGTGTCGCCGTTTTGAACGGCATCGGCCTTAGCTGAACCGAACGAGATTTCGATGTACTTGTCGCCCAAAAGCCCTTCTGTCTTAATGGACGCGCGGGAGTCTTTCTTGATGATGTTCCGAGTCCCGCTGCGGAGATTCATCACCACGGTCACTTTTCCGTCCGATTGCAAAGGCAAGTCGATCTCCTTGACAGTGCCTTCATGGATCCCTCCGACGCGAACGTCAGCGCCGTTATTCAAGCCTCCCACGTTCTGGAATTCAGCCTTCAAACCGTACGTCGAACTGAACAGGAAATCTTTGTTGCCAATCAGGAAGAGACCAATGGAAAGAAACAAAAACCCCAGAACGATAAAAACGCCGACTCGAAATGCCGTGGACATCGTGTTCACCTAAGAGCCGCTCAGGAATTGCGTGACGAACGTGTCGCGACTCTTTTTCAAATCTTCGAACGTCCCCTCGATGACAATCTGGCCGTCACGCATCAAAGCCAGACGATCGGAAACGGCCTGTGCCCCATGAATATCGTGGGTAACGATAACTGACGTCATCTTGCGTTCCTGCTGCAATTGCAGAATCAAATTGTCAATCTCCGCGGCCGTAATCGGGTCGAGTCCAGCCGTGGGCTCGTCGAACAGCAGGATATCCGGCTCCAAAGCCAAGGCTCGCGCCAAGCCCACGCGCTTTTGCATTCCGCCGGAGATTTCCGCGGGCATTTTGTGAGCGTCCTGGTCCATTCCGACACTCGTGAGGAGTTCGCTCACCCGCTCTTTTCGCTCATCGTCAGAAATCTTGGGGTGACGGCGCAGCGGAAAGGCGACGTTTTCTTCGACGGTTAGTGAGTCGTAAAGCGCTGCCTGTTGGAACAAGAAGCCGATTTTTCTTCGGACCTCGTTCAGCGAGTTTGGCGAAAGGCCTGTAACCTCCTTTCCGTGTATGCGGATCGAGCCTCCGTCTGGCTTGTGCAGGCCGATAATCAATTTCAGCAAGAGGCTCTTGCCAGTACCGCTCCGCCCTAGGACCGAGACAGTTTCTCCTCGCGCCACTTCCAGATTGATTCCGTTCAGGACCGTCTGCTCGCCAAACGACTTGCTCAGCGATCGGACTTGGACCGGCGGCTTTTCTTTCTCGTTGCTCTTGTTGGGTCCTTCATCCGGCATACGCGCCTCTCAGGAGAAAAATACGAGAATCAAATGAACGAGCAACACATCCGCAAGAATAATCAAGAGAGAAGCCAAAACCACGGAACCTGTCGCGGCGCGCTCCACGCCTTCCGTACCCCCAGTCGCGCGCATTCCCTGAAAGCACGAAACCACACCGATGATCACGCCGAAAACGAGCGTCTTCATCGTCGGTGGCAGAAAATCATTGAAAGTCGCTCCCTTAAAACCATCGCTGACAAAAAGCCGCAGGGAAATCGGTTCCGTAAGCGTATTGGCGGCCCATCCCATTACGATGCCGAAGAAATCAGCGACCACTGTGAGCAATGGAAGCATCAACATGCAGGCCAGGACGCGCGTCGCAACCAGAAACTTGTATGGATTGACCGCCGAAGCCTCCATCGCGTCAATCTGTTCGCTGACCTTCATCGCGCTCAATTCGGCGCCGATTCCCGCGGCCGCGCGACCGCTGACGACGAGCGCGGTAATGATCGGGCCGCTTTCTTTGATGATTGAGAAGACGACAACCGCCGGGAGAAATGATTTGGCTCCGAAGCGAATGAGGCTATCGCGCGTCGAGAGTGTCAGCACTACTCCGGTTGCCGATCCGGCTAGCGCAACGAGCGGCATCGACTTCGAGCCTAACTCATCGAATTGATGGACGAACTCTCGGATTTCGTATGGTGGAGTAAAGGCTGCCCAAATCACGCGGCCACAAAAGACACCCAGGTCGCCAAACCATTCGAAGAACGCAATGAGCGGATTCTTGATGCTCGGCAAATGCGGATGCAGGTGTCCGGGGATGCCGTTATCTGCCTCGGAGAGGGCCAGCCCAAGAACAAATACAAATGCTGTGAGATGCACTGTCATTGATGGTCACTGCCAATGCTAGTCTCAACACCAAGCTGGCGCCCCTAGCCCCTAAAGGCAGCAAGCCCAATTCCATCGGGGCGCTTTGCATGTGGCGGATGACAAATGGGATACGAAATCTATGGGATTTCATCGAGTGCAAAAATTTCACTCGGTGGGACGCTGTCGGGTACTAGACCTCGAATTCCCGTCAGCCAAGGTGGGCCTCCGCTGTAGCAGTAGAATCGGAAGTTATTACGCGAAGCTAGTACGACATCACCTCACGCTGGGTGCCGCGGGATGCCTCACTATCCCACGATAATCAAAGGCTTTAGCTACGAATCAAAAATGAGTTTACGGGTTGGAAGAACATTTTGCGGTTTTCCCGATACCGGCCGATCTTGTGATGGAGGGGAACAAGAACATAAGCTTGTTGACGGTCGTCGACCATGCCTCCGTTCCGGAAAGTAAGTTGCTCAGACTGGCGCGTGAGGGCAATGAGGAAGCGTTCACCAAACTAGTGCGACGGCATTTTAGTATCATTTACAGGATATCGAAAAGAGTGCTCAAAAATCACGAAGATGCCGAAGACACTCTGCAAAACGTACTCGTCAAGGTGCATCAGCACTTGGATCATTTTGATGGACGTTCACGGTTCTCCACATGGTTGTTTCGCATAACATTCAATGAGGCGCTCATAACGCTCCGGAGGAATCGATCTGTCCGCTAGTTCCAAACGCAATCAGAGGTTGCCGGCTGATTTTGCCTGCATGGAGGAAGAAAGCCTCTGCCGGGCGTAGTCGCTCCACGGGCCTATGGGATCCAGTTTTAGGTACTCTATCCAGTGCTCACGCGCTTCGGCGAAGGCTCCCAGTTTTTCACAGACATAGGCGAGGTTGTACCGTGCATCGGGGTAACTCGGATCAAGCCGCACGGCCTGGCGGAGGTGTTTCCGAGCCGTCTCGAGATCCCCCATTTCCTCTAAAACGCTTCCCAAATTAAAGTGAGCCAAGGCGCTATCGGATTGCTGGGAAATTGCACGGCTGAAATATTCAGAAGCCTTTTCGAAGTTTCCGTTCTCGTAATACAACGTTCCACAATTAAGCAGCGCTTCGATCTTCGTGGGATCAACACACAACGCGCGATCGTAGGCTTCCATCGCCTCGGTCCTTGTCTTTTTGTCTACTTCATATTCCAGGGCCAGAGCTAGCCACTCGTCTGCGTTGCGTTCGGTGATGACGCGAACTTTTTCACCAAGGTCGCGCGTTTCGAAATTCAACACAAACTGGCCGGACAACGGTTTCAGCCGTGCTCCGTGGCGTTCCACAACCACATCTTTCCCGTCGGAAA
>DATLVJ010000558.1:0-3424 GCA_035577585.1 Candidatus Limnocylindrales bacterium | reverse complement strand
GAGAGCGGCAAGAGGAAGAGAAATGCGAGGGCCAGGATGGTCGAACGGCACGCGGGATGCATGAGCGTACCTCCTGAGCGACCTTCATATCGGAATTGCGGGAGAAATGGAAGAGGGAGGCCCGGGCGGGCGGTGGCGGATTGAGCATGTTCCAGCAAGGTTGAAGGATGAGCAGTTGAAGGAGGAGCAGTGTGGTATCGGGAGGCATGAACAGCGGAAGAGAAGAGTGTGTCGCCCCTCCGGGGCTCGAGTTTCTTGCGTCTAGCCGACCCAGTGTTCACCCTTCGGCTTCGCTCAGGGCAGGCGCACTGGGCTAAATTCTGCCGCGCCTCCGGCGCTGGGCCAGAAAACATTGGATGCACAAATTGCGGAATTAGAAATGAAAACTGTTTACATCGGGATGGGATCTTTGGCGTGGCGGGCGACATACCAGCAGGGATTGCGTTGGGCGTGGGGAAAGATGGTGCGGGAGCATGGAATATCTTCTTCGGGAGTCACCGCGTCGAGCTGGTATTCCGTTTTGTTGGCCTTGTCGGGAATAGCGAGGAGGCGGACGCGATGGACTGAAGAGTTGGCGGCGCCCAAGCGAGGCGCGGCAATACGCATGTGGTACCAGGTGAGGTCAAACGCATAACTGATGAAAAACAGAACAGTAAGAGCGGCGGTGATGCGGACAATCAGGCGCGCGCCGGGTGAGGAGCGATCGGTCGGGTGAGACATGGAATCGGGCTACGGAGATATTTTGCATCGAGAAGAGTGTCGGAGGAAGCCCGAATTGAGGAGATTTACCCAGTAAGATGAGTTGCCAGACGCAGGGATCTGTAATCTCCACTGAAGCTAAACCATCCCGATAGTTGGCGAAGCATGTAAATAGAGGAGTTAGTGAGCAACTGCAATCGCTGACAAAGTGGTGCGGCACCTGCACTTACATTAAAGGGACCAGTCGGCGTGGGGGAGTTGACCCAAGCTCCTGCCAGATCCTTTCGTGTGCGGATCGGATCCCCCCGCCACGCTGCCGCCGTGCCTGCGCGGCAAACAGCGAAAAAAGCAATGACCGATGCTGCCCCAGGCATGGGGACAAATAGGGCTTGCCCGGAAATGGCGAAGCCGAAGTGGAGGTATGCGATGAAACTCCTGATTGCGGTGGATGGTTCGACAGGATCGGATGCGGTGGTACGGGAAGTGGCATCGCGGCCGTGGCCGGAGGGTTCCGAATGCCGCGTGCTGACAGCGATTGATCCATTTTTCTTTACGAAAGCGCCGCTGGCGCTGGCTGCTGCGAAGCAAGACACACAGAAGATGCTGGACGATTATGCGGAGAATTTGAAGGCAACCGGCATGCGGGTGAGCACGGAAATTCTGCTGGAAAATCCGCGGCGCGGAATCCCTAAAGCGGCAAGCGAATGGAAAGCGGACCTGATTGTTATGGGTTCGCACGGAAGCGGAGCATTCGTGCGCCTACTGATGGGAAGCACGGCGCAAGCCGTGTTGCGGCACGCGGGATGTCCGGTGGAAATTGTCCGCGAAGGGCGAAGGAAGAGCGGTGGGCTGAAGGTGCTGATTCCGACGGACGGATCGGAATGCGCGGAAGAGGCATTGCGGAACGTGGCGGCACAGCCGTGGCCGGATGGAACCGAGGTCCGCGTGATCTGCGTGCCGGAAGTACCTGTACTCGATGGAGCGTATCCCTATTATCCACCGGAAGTGGTGCTGGAAATCGCGGCTGCAAATGATGCCCATGCGAGGGAGGCGGTCCAGAAAGGTGGATGCATTTTGAAGAAGGCCGGTTTGTGTGTGATGCAAGAGGTGTTGGAGCCGCGGGAATCTCCTGTGCGGGCGGTGCTGGGAATGGCGGACCTGTGGAATGCCGACTTGATTGTAATGGGTTCACACGGGCGGAGAGGATTTGACCGCTACGTGATGGGAAGCGTCAGCGAATCGGTGGCGCTGCATGCCCAGTGTTCGGTGGAAGTGGTGCGTGGGGCGGCGAAGAAGTAGAAGTCTTAGGAACAGCAACTGAAGGATGTACGAAGGAGGGCGCGATGAAAGTGAAAGAAGCGATGATGGGGACACCGTACCACGTTCCGCTGGAAGCAAATTTGGGAATGGCAACGGAGCTGATGTGGAAGGGCAATTGCGGATTCCTGCCGGTGGTGGACGCCGAGAAGAAAGTATGCGGCGTGATTACCGACCGGGATATCTGCGTGGCCCTGGGAACGCGGAATCAAACCGCGGGACAGGTGCGCGTGGAAGAAGTCGTTCAACGCAAGGTGTATGCATGCAATCCGGAAGATGACATTCACGTGGCGTTGCAGACGATGAGAGAGGGCCATGTGCGGCGTTTGCCCGTGGTGGACTTCAGCGGGAACCTGACCGGGGTCGTCTCGATGGACGACCTACTGTTGCGGGCAGAGCCGGACCGCGCCGGAAGAGAGCCGGAGCTTTCCGCAGATGAGGTGGTTCGCGGCTACCGAACCATCATGAAGAAGGATTTGCCGGTGAGCGTGAAGAAAGCGGTTGCGTAAGAGAAACACAACCGCTCAAAGCCCAGGCTGCGAGACCAAATCGAACGCCTCCAAATTTGGTATGAAACTTCCGAAAGCCAGGAGTAGGGCGTCCGACCAATGGCCGGCTGCTTTTGCTTGGTTAGAGAGCGGCTGCTTTGGGATCAGTGGCGGACGACGGCAGGGGATACGGATAGTCCACGATCTGATTGATGGAATAGACGGATTCGCGTTCGCAGGAACGGCAGCGAACATTGAAGACGCGGGAAATCAGATGGTAGTGCATATCTCCGGAATCGGTGAGGCCCTGGAATTCGCGTTCTTTTTTGGTGATGAGGCCTGGAACGCGAATAGGTTTACCGCAGTGGCGACAGACGACGGCGCGGAACTTTTCGGACATTGCCGGAGAGGCCATGGAGATTACTCCTTCGATTTTGGACCGGTGCCTAGGGAAGGGCGAGAATACCGGAAGGAAGCGCTGTTGTCCAATCGAGGTTAGGTGGAAAAGCAGTGGAAAACAGTTGGGGGAGACATTTGCGCTGAGGTTCCATTAACTTCTTTTAATTCAGAAACTTGCATAGTTCTAATATGAACAAAAACGGGTCAGCCTCGGAGGGAGAGAGGGGTTGGCCCGAGTTGGGAGCTAAGGGTCGCGATCTGTAGGGTGAAGAGACCGATGCAGAGGTCGGAGAGTATGTTCGCCGCGCCGTCGTAAAGATAGGAAGAATCGCCGACGGCGACGAGCTTGACGGTCTCGCCATTGGTGAGGTTGTCGTCGGTGATGGTGCTGGCGGTGGAGTGGATGGTCAAAGGTCCGGATTGGAATGTAATGAGAAGGAAAAAGCGCCAGCCTCCGAAAGCGGCCGCTACAAATGCTGGCGGAATGATTCGAATCAGAATTGGTGGAGCCGATGGGGTTC
>DATLVJ010000557.1:0-4775 GCA_035577585.1 Candidatus Limnocylindrales bacterium | reverse complement strand
ATGCCGGAACAACCCCGCCGACGCAATCGGCTGCGAGAAAACAATCCGAATCGGCACAAAAATCGCACCCGCCCCCGGCGTATACGGCACCGCCACTTCCAGGCGCGTGCCCTCCGCGTAAGCATTCCTACTCCGGAAGCTAATCCCGCCCTTCGACAAATCCTCGCACACCGCCACTTCCTCCGTAAATCCGCGTTGCCGGATGCACGCCAGCACTCGCGCCTTTACCCGTAACTTGTTCCGCCTCGGCACCACCCGCTCTTCCATCGTCGCCCGCGAAGGCAACACTTCCGCCGAGTTCACATCCGACTGTGCCTCCACCCAGATGGACGGCGCATCGCAATGCTTGCAAACCCGCGCCGCGCAACGCCGCACCTCAAACGATTTCAGCTCCATCTCGTTCAGGTAGACCACCTCGCGCCGCTGGCAAAAGCTGCACTCCATCAGCAGCCGCGCAATCGCCTCTTCGCCCTGTTGCAGCGCCGGGAATTCAATCTCCCAGAAATCCGCTCGCGGCTCCAGGATCGCCACTGCGTAGAGAAAACCTTCCGCTACCTGATCGATCTCCGCAACGATTCGTGCCCGCACCGTTTTTACTGTATCGGCGTCCAGGGTTCTTCGCAGTGTCAATTCCTGGCCGGTGAACAGCTTCTCCTGCAGGCGGATCACCCCTCCATTCCGGCTAACCAGAAGCGATTCCGCCGGTTTGCTCACAGCCACACCATCCCCGTTGAACCACGAGGCTTCCACCTCCAGACGCAGCGTGACCCGGTCGCTTTGGCGCATTCGTTCGGCTCGCATACTTCGGTTAGTCAGGAAATTTGCTTATTCTTGAGGCTAGCACGTCGAAAATCGTCGAAACCCGCTACCCTTGGGGGCCATGTCGTACCCACTAATAACCTGGCGGGGCCCGTTCCCCCGTCCGGTTTACCTTTACGCTGCCCTTCGCCAGCCACCCATTTCCAATCCGGAACAGTTCCGTCAAACTGAATTCAGGTGGATGCCCGATTCGCCATCGGGCATCTTTCGCCCGTGTCACTCAGGGTGTCTTAAGTGAGCAAAGTGATATCCATGGCCGACCGCAATACATCCGCTTCCGGTGTACCCGGAGTTCGAGACCGTCGCTACGCTATCCGCTTTCCGTTTGCCGCCGATGTTGAGCTGATCGACCTCGAAACCGGTAAACAGGTCGAAGGTGTCACCTCTGACATTTCCCTGGGTGGCTGTTTTGTTTGCACCAGCAAGCCGCTTCCCATGAACGCCCGCGCTCGCATGAAGCTTGTCCGCAAGGGCCAGGTCCTGGAAGCCCTCGTCGCCGTCCGCATCGTCAAGCCCCGCATCGGCATGGGCATTGAGTTCTTCGACCTCGAGCCCGCCCACAGTGAAATGCTAAGCGCCTGGCTGGACGCCCTCCGCCAGGCCCGCTAACCCCTAAATGTAGGGACGGCTTTACGCAGCCTGCTTGCTGTTCGCTCGCAAGGTGTAGGGGCACGATAAATCGTGCCCTCCTGGGTTCGCTTCTCTGCTCCTCCGCGATTCTGTCATCCCGCCCTGAGCGCAGTCTCTCAGTGCACCGTCTCCATCGGCTTCCTGCTCTTCTCATAAAACTCATTCTGCAATTTCAAGCTTTCGTCATCCGCCTTCACTGTTCGGATCGCCCGCACAACCGTATTTATCCACGCCTGCAAATCCGCTTCACCTTGCTCTTTCGTTGCCGTCGATCCGTCCCCGGAATAATGATTTGGAAACCGCGCATACCACCAGATTCCCGTATACAAATTCTCAGGCAGCCGCACTCGCTTCTGGTCCGCCCCGGATTCAGTCTTCGCCCTGTCCATATGCGTCAAATTCGGATGGGTCACCAACATGTTCGACGTCTCTGTCTCTCCTGCATGCCAATCCGGTCCTTCCTTCTCTCCACCCGCCTTCTTTGTCGCATCGTGTCCCCACTGCACGTACACCACGTACTCATGCGGCGAATCGAGTTGTGTCTGGGCAAAGTAAGGCAGAAAACTCTCGTTTCCTCCATGCCCATTCACAATCAGCACCTTCCTGCACCCGTTTCGCCCCATTTCATCCGTAGTTGCCTGCAGAAACTTCATTTGCATCTCCCCGCTATACGCCACCGTCCCAGGCTCATGCCGCGCTTCCGCAATCTGTCCAAAATAATATTCGGGAAATATCACTGCATACTCCTGCTGCACCGCATGCTCCGTCACATATCGCACGTTCAACAAGTCTGTTCCCAGCGGCAAGTGCGGCCCATGTTTCTCCAATATTCCAAACGGCAGCAGGCAAGTCCCCTGTGCTTTTCCAATCGCCTGGCGGAACTCTTCCGCCGTCAACTCCTCCCACTTCGCCGGCAGCTTCGTTTGCCCCTGTGCCCAACACAACGTCGCAATCCCCAGCGCTAGAATTCCTATCGCCCAACGAACCATGTCTTCCTCCCAGTCCTCGCACAAAAGTGTCGCGGCCAGATTGTAACGCACGCACGCGGCGCAAAGTAAACGTGAACCGCGAAAGAATCGAAAATCCTTGCCTCGGCGCCAAGCCGGAAGAGAGGAGAATCGCGACCGCAAGCCATGGTTGATCAGCCTGGTCCTTGGCTCCGCCAGGCAACCCCGTGCCGAATCCGTTCATCCATCAGCACAGCTAGTTTTCAGGGGCAGGGCCAGGTGCGGCAAATGAAGTGCGGTTGCGCTCCCCTAGTAGTGTCGCTTCTCGGGCTGCTCGTTGCCGCCTCGGCAATCGCGAGTCCCCAGGCTGGCGATTTTTCCGCTGCAGAAGCTGCACTCGCATCCTCCCGCCTTCCTCCTCATGCAGTAATCGGCGAAATCAAATTCGTTGGTCTTCACCGCATCGCCGCCGCAACGGCGATGTCTCGTCTCTTGAGCCACTCCGGCGAAGAGTTCAATGCAGCGCGAATCGCGACCGACGTCCACGTCCTAAGCCAGGCCGGATGGTTTCAAGATGTTTTCGTGCTGGCAGTCCCCGCAGTTCCTATACTCGAATCAGATGGGAGCCCTCAGGCCGTTCAACTCCAATTCCATGTTCAGGAATATCCGTATCTAGCCGCCGTCGCATTCACGGGTTCAAAACTTTTGTCTCAGCAACAAATCACGAAGCTCCTCGCCGACAATAAACTCTCGCCGCAGGTGGGATCTCCGTCCGACCCGCTTCGGCTGCATCGTGCGGCGATTGCCATCCAATCCGAACTAGCCGCCGCAGGCCATCCCGAAGGTCAGGCCCTCGTTCGGCAAGAAAGGCTTCCCGGCCTGAAAGTAAAAATCGAGTTTCAAATCCGTGACGGTCCGCGCTTGCCCGTTACGCAGGTGAATTTCTCTGGCGAGCCGCTCGTTTCCGGAAAAATTCTCCGCAAACAAATGCGCCAGGTCGCTCCCGACTCCTGGTTCTCTGGATTCCGCAACAAAAATATCTACACGCCCGAAAAAGTCGACGAAGATCGCATCAATCTCCTCACCTACTTGCACAATCATGGATTTCCGCAAGCCCGCGTTGGCGCTTCACAGGTTACCGTGGTAAACGCTTTCTCCAATCATTCCTCTCCCTGGCGCTTCCGGCCCGTTCCGCCTGGCTTGACCGTATCCCTGCCTGTCGACTCGGGCAATTTGTACAGTTTCGGCCCACCCGCAATCAGCGCGCCTCTCCAGCAGCAGCTGAACGCAATAAAAAAAGAGAATCTGCTTTCCCCCGCTCTCGTTCCCGGCCGCCCCTTCTCCGAACACGCTGTCGAATCTGTTCGCCGCGACTTGGAAATCCGCCTCCACAGGAATGTTCGCCGCCGGAAGGGAACTGGAGACTATCGCCTGCGAGCCACCTCAACCTTCGATTACACCACGCACATCGCCACCGTGAACTTCGATCTGGATCCCACGGCGCCTTACACCGTCCGCCGCCTCGATTTCCGCGGCAATCAGCGATTTCCGGACCGTTACCTTCGCCGCCGCATCCCTCTCAGCGAAGGGCAGTCGCTCGATGAGTACGCCATCGAATCAGGGCTCGCGCGCCTGGCCCGCACGGGATACTTCCAACCTTTTAGAAAAGAGGACGTTGAAATCAAGACTTGCGTAGCAGAGCATACTGCCGACGTAATCATCCACCTCCGCGAAAAAGGGAAACAGCGCATCACCTTCTCCGGCGGCCGCCAGCAATTTGGAAGCACCGCGGGAATCGCCTACGCCGTTTTCAATCTCCTCGGTCTCGACGAATTTCTTTCCACGCAATTCGACGGCGGCCCGGAGTCGCTGCAATTGGCCATCGGTCTCGCAAGGGAAGGCTTTCTCGGCTCGCGCGGCACCCTCGCGCTGTCCGCGTTCGACACATTTCTTCGACCCCGCCTCACGCCCGGCGTGCAAGGCCCATTCCAGCGCTCGCAATCCCAAGGCATCAACGTCGCATGGAATTACGCCGCCTCGAACGCGGACGCAATTGGCCTAAACTTTGGGTTGTCACGCTCCGTCACGGACTACACGCTCAATCAGCCCTCAACCAATCCAAATCCTCAGCCCATCGAGCTCCAAAGCAAAACGTCCAGCCACTCCCTGGGACTCGGCTGGACCCATGACACCGGCGCACAAAATATTCAACTCGCCAGTTCGGTTTCCGGCGGCTGGCTCGGCGGCAGTGAAAAACTTATGAAGGCAAAGACCGAGTATGGCCAGATTTACCCCGATGAACTCTTCAATCACCGCAACGCCTGGGCCTTCCGCACCACCGTCAGCGCCGCGGGCAGCTACAAGGGTGACATGCCGCTC
>DATLVJ010000556.1:0-15637 GCA_035577585.1 Candidatus Limnocylindrales bacterium | reverse complement strand
GGGGGGGGGGGGGGGAGGAGCCAGTAACCCTGCGAAGCGACTCGCCTAATCGCGTCAATCGCCGCTGTTCGCTTTGCAAAAGAGTTAACCCGTATTGCTTGACGCCTGTTAGCGTTCAGGTGTGAGGAGAAAATTCAGATGGTAAAACCAAGAACGCATTTCGAGCAGATTCCTCTGGAGGTCATCAAAAAGATCGCCGGGGAACAGATCGCGCCGGAAATAATCATCGAGCGGGATCAAGCAAGCAGCAATCTTAAACGGAAGAAATCCTCCTTGCGGGCCAAGGGGCGATCGAAGTCGAGTTCCCTCGCGCATCTGCAGAGGGAAGGCAGAAAACTATGACTCCGCGCAAAAAAACAGCATCCCGGTACTCATCACGGAACAAGATTGCCTTTGACGCCCAGGCATTTCTCGATTCCGCTGGGATTGGCAGAAAAATCAGACAGGTGATTCGAGGGGACGTCGTCTATTCGCAGGGCGAATCCGCCAAAACCGTGATGTACTTGAAGGATGGCAGCATCAAGCTGACTGTCGTCAACGGGGCCGGTAAAGAAGCGGTGATTACGATTCTGGGACACGGCGACTTCTTTGGAGAAGGCTGCCTGGCGGGCCAGGCGGTACGCATGGGGACGGCGACCGCGATTTCAACCAGCACGGTACATGTGATCGAGAAAAGTGAAATGTTGAAAGTGCTGCACGAGCAGAATGCCCTCTCCGATCAGTTCATCGCGTACATGCTCGCGCGAAACATTCGCGTTGAAGAAGACCTGGTCGATCAGTTGTTCAACTCAAGCGAAAAGCGTCTTGCTCGCACCCTGCTGTTGCTGGCGCGCTATGGCAAAGAGGACAAACCCCAGGGCGTTCTCCCTCCTATATCGCAGGAAATGCTGGCGGAGATGATCGGCACCACGCGCCCGCGGGTGAACTTCTTCATGAACAAGTTCAAGAAACTTGGCTTCATCAAGTACGACAACGGCCTGCACATCAACACTTCCCTCTTGAGTGTTGTCTTGCACGACTGAACCCACTTGGGATCGCAGGAATGGCCCAGCTGGGAAAATTCGTGGATTCAAGCCTTTGGCGGTTGTTTTCGCGCTTGGACCGAACCCGCCAGCACGCATTCGCAGGTGGGATTCGATAACGGACAAACCCAGAGTTGTGAACGATCCGCGGGGATTCAATCGGAGTGTCTGGCACTCGCGGCCCGCGGCTGCGCGGCTTTCATCTCGTAGAGCGATTTGTCGGCCGAGTACAGAAGCGTTCCAATCGTGCCGGCATCTTTCGGGAAGCTGGCCAAGCCCACGCTCACGGAGAGCGCAGGCTCCTCGGCATCTTTCCCAAGCAGGTCGCAAATGCGGCTCGCCACCAGCGTGGCCGCAGCCCAGCCGGTCTCGGGCAAAACTAGGGCAAACTCGTCGCCGCCGTGCCGTGCCGCCGTGTCTATCGACCGGCAGCAGTCTTTCAAAATTTGCCCTAGGCGGCATAGCGCCCGGTCACCGGACAGATGCCCAAACTGATCGTTGATTTTTTTCAGTTCATCCAGATCCAGCAGGAGCAATGAGAATTCACGCCCGGTGCGCTTCGAACGGCAGATCTCGGCCTGCAATACCTCGAACAGCCGCCGGTGATTTGCAAGGCCGGTAAGGGAATCGCTGTCTGCCTGGTGGCGAAGATGATCTTCCAGGGTTCGTTGTTCCGTAATGTCGACGGCAATAATCTCATACCGCGCGAAGTTGCCGTTCTCGTCAAAAGCGCCACGGCCACCCAGCCGGACCTTCAGCATCGCTCCGTCCTTGCGCTTCCATTCAAGTTCGATGGGTGCAATTTCTTGCCGTTCGCCGGAACCCGCCGCGATCGGGATGCTTTTCCTAAGATTCGGAATGACTATCGAAGCGCGGTTCGCCTTCAGAAGCTCTTCTTTTGACTCATAGCCCAGCATGGTTACCAGTGCCTGATTCGCGTCGAGCAATTCACCTTCGCCATCGCACTGGTAAATTCCATACGCGGGGTTATCCACCAGCGCTCGATAGAGGGATTGCGAATGCTGCAAGGCTCTGCGGGCCTCTTCGAGTTCGTCTCGCAGCTTCTTATCGTTCAGGGCACGGCGCACGGCACTGGAGATATGCGCCAGATGTTCTCGGGCCACGTATTCAAAGCACGCCTGGTCACCAACCTTGACCAATGACTCGATGCCGAATTGCGGGGTCAACAAGATCAGCGGAATTTGCAGCGCGATCTGACGGAGCAGCAAGATCGCTTCCGGCGCCTTGCAACTCGGGTTTGGGAACTCCACAAGCAGGATGTCGTAAGTGTGGGATTTCAGCTGTTCCACGCATTGTGGAAGATTCAATACAAAATCGGATGTGACAGCAAAGTGTCCCTTTTTGAGCTCCTGCAGGCAGTTGTCAATAGCGTCTGCATCCCGGTGAATGAACAGAACTCGCAGCAACCGAGTTCTGTGGGTCTGCGCTCTCTCTGCGGCAGTATTCCCCGGGCTAAATTCAGTTTGGCCCCGATTCGCGCGTGAAATAGAAGCCATAGTCGTTGTAACCACCCAAACGGTCCGCAAAATGGGCAAGGCAAGAGGAGATGCAAACCTGTCCTTATTACCTTAATAGGTCGACCCATCCGAATCTGTTCCGTTTTAGACGTTCGCCCCATTCGTTCGCCCCATTATGGTTACTTCGGCCGTCCCAACCGCCTATCGGGAGGCTGAGGCGCCCTCTGCGAGGCCCAGGCGAGCTTCGGAATGGGTGTTCGAAACGGGACAGTCGGGCGCTCCCTTTGCGCTGGACAATGGTTGAGGAGTCAGTTTATCGGACCTGGAGAAGAAGTATGATTTGTTGCCCGAACTGCCAAAGCGCGCGAATTCACCAGTCAAGACGCAAGGGAATTCTGGAACGCGTGATCCTGGCGCTGTTGTTTGTCCGGCCGTTTCGTTGTGAACGATGTGACGAGCGCTTCTTCCGTCACTCCCTGGCTACAGATCCCAATGATACCCGGCCGGCAACGAATCAGTGATTTTATCGCTCCCGTCCTCGCCGCGAGGGTCAATCTGTCAAGGTAACAGCTGCACGGTCGCCGGATGAAGCTCCCACACAGTTTGAACCTGTGCGGATCCCCGCTGCAGTCCAATCGCCGCGTGATCAAAGTCTTCGAACCCCAATCCCACCACGTCCGCCGGCAAAGCTTGGGGCAGTTCGCCTCCATGCTCTACGTCAAGTTGAAATCCATGTTGCAGCAGCTGCGCTTGAATGGTTTTTCGCGCGCTACAAAATTCCGTATCAACCGGCGTTTCAACGATTACCCTGCGAGCGTTCTTATCCGCTGTTTGCGAAATCTCAAAAGCCACGTCGCAGTCTTCGCTGTTAACGCTGACGGCTTGCAAAAAAGCGGTTGAAAGATGGAACACTTGCAGCTCAACTCCAGTTCGAGGTGGATCGAGAGACCCCGGGTCCGTCTGTGCCCAGCTGTATATCGTGTCAATTGTTATTTCGGAGGGGGTCATCGTTGGAATAGGAACGTGTTTCTCAACGTGGCGGTATTCCAGCCCTTGCTCGAGCGGCACGCACTTGCAGAGATCCTTCGGCTGTACTTCTTGCGTAGCGTTATTGAGATTGTTGCAGGATATGGCAAGCCATAACACCGAAAATAGAACCAGGCCGGCTGCAAACGCGGCAGGTTTAACCGGAAATGCGTCGCCTCGGCCCTGCCAGTATTTCGCCATCGCGGTTTGTATTTCCTTCTTCACGTTTTACTCCACTTCCAATTCCGGATTTCGTCGCCTGGGCCCCCAGTTCTTTCGAGTAGATTAATTCGTGGCCAAGCTCGCTGATTCCTACCGCCAGCACGAAGCTGAAGCAGCAAGATTTACACCCTGGCGTAGATTGCTTCCGTAGCGCCGCAGTGGCAAGCGCCGTTCTCTTCGGACATGTCCTGGCAAATTCTCAAGAGCCGTACAACCACTGTATGTTCTGATGCGGTTATGGGCTGTACTGTTTTGCACGCCGAGCCAAAAGTGCGCCCAAATGCACGCCCTGCTTTCTTTCTCCGGTCATTTTGGCTCCCGCAAAAGTTTGCGGCGAGGGGCAGGGAACTACAGCGTATTACTTCCCTCTGGCCTTGAGGCCATTAGGGTGCCTCAATTTCGTCAACTTCCTTTCTCATTCAGCAGCGGCAACCCAACCCCGCTGTTATCCTGTACTGAGACTGCAATGCCAGACACAGATACCCAGACCCTCACCCAGCCACCTAACCAGGTCCCGGTTCGGACACACTTCTTCCGTACCTTCCTTCGGTGGCTTGTCATCGGACTGGCGCTTCTCTGGTCGCTCGCCGCTCTGATTCTTGTAGCCGCCCGCTGGATCGACCCGCCGACAACCGCGGTCCATATCCAGCGCCGCGTGCAGGCCTGGATTCACCAGAAGCCGTACCGCGAACGCTACAATTTCATTCCGCTCAGCCAAATCTCGCCCGATCTCCAGCACGCCGTAATTGCCGCGGAAGACGCGCACTTCTACCAGCACCATGGATTCGATTGGCACGAGATCGGAATTGCCGCCGACGACGATTTGGAGGGTGGTCGCTCTCGTGGCGCTTCCACCATTACGCAGCAACTCATCAAAAACCTTTTCTTCGGAACGGGTCGCTCGTTCCTACGCAAGGGCGCAGAGGCCACACTTGTCCCGGTGGCCGAATTTGTCCTCGGCAAGCGGCGCATTCTGGAGATCTACCTGAACGTAGTCGAATGGGGGCCCGGTATCTATGGCGCGGAGTCGGCGTGTCGTTACTACGACGAAGCCCCGGCCAGGTATATCGGCCGCCAACAGGCTGCGCGGCTCGCTGCCATTCTCCCGGCTCCCCTCAAGCGACGCCCCGAGCGCATGAACAACTACAGCGCGATTATCCTTCAGCGCATGGCCCAAATCGGCTGGTAATCGCAGCAACCTTTTCCCAATATAGCTGGGCGCCCTTTTATTATCCCTGGCCCGGGTCGCCCCTCCGCTCTACTTCTCCACGCTATCATCCCGCGGGCCCGGCTCGGGGTGCTTCTCTAGAATCGATGATTGACATCCAAGAAATAGATACTTATACTCCCGCCAATCGTCGCTCAACCGATTTACTAGCGGGTGTGGTGCAACATCCGAAAAACCAGTGCAGGTGGAGGAAAGAGCATGAGCTTTTTCAAACTGTCTTTTCGGGCCCTTCTGATCCTGGCGTGCGCATCCTTCCTCGCCGTTTGCGCCAACGCCCAATTCAAAGCCAGCCTTCAAGGTACGGTGTCAGATCCCCAAGGTAGCGCGGTTTCCGGTGCGAAGGTGACCCTGATCAATCAGGAGACGGGCGTCAGTCGCGACACTGTGGCGAGCAACCAGGGATTCTATCGAATCAACGAACTTCCCCCAGGACTTTACACCGTCACTGTCTCTGTCAGCGGATTTAAGCAATTTGTGGCCAAGGACATTGCCGTCGAAGCGGAACAACCGCGAGGCCTTGATATTGCTCTAACTGTCGGAAATGTGTCGGAATCCGTAACTGTGACTTCCACGGCCGGTGGTTTACAGACCGAAAACGCCAGCATCAACGCCACGATCGGTTCGCAAGAGGTTCTTACGCTTCCTCAATTTGGCAGAGACCCCTATGAATTGATCCACATGGCTCCGGGAGTCTTTGGAGATAACGCGCGCCAGGGTGGCGGAAATTCTTTCGCGTTGCCTCAACAGGTCGGTCCCGGCGGATCCAATAACTCCATTTTCCAGGCGGAAAATCAGGTACAGATCGTGTCCAATGGCCAGCGGGTCAGCGCAAACAATTACACTCTGGACGGGGTCAGCATCAATAGCTTGAGCAACGGAGGCGCTGCAGTCGTCACGCCTAATCAAGAGTCCGTACAAGAGTTGGTCGTAACCTCAGCAAGTTTTAGCGCGGAACAGGGACGCAATTCGGGGGCCCAGGTGGAAGTGATCTCCAAAGGTGGCACAAACGATTTCCACGGGAGCGGCCTGATCAAGTTCAATGACAAAGGCCTGAACGCCTTCAACAAGTTCTATGGCGCGAACAATGTCACGGTCAACCCGCATACTTGCCCGGACTTGATAGGCAACGTCACCTACCAGCACTGCCCCACCCGGAATGATCAAAAATATCGCGATTTTGCGGGAAGTATTGGCGGTCCAGTCATCCATAACAAGTTGTTTTTCTTTTTCTCCTATGAAGGACTGCGGCTGAGTAATACCGTCACGAATCGCGACGTGAAGTTGGAAACGCCGGCTTTCGAGCAGTACGTGATCAACGCGAACCCTACCACCATCGCCGCCAAGATATTTCAAACACCGGGGATCGCACCCAGAATCGGCAGCACGATCTCGCAAACAGATTGCTGCTCACTGACCCCAAACTACCCCGTTGGGAAGTGGTATCCCGCGGGTCCCGGAGCGGTGGGCGGCGGTCCTGATGGAATTCCGGACTGGGGCGTGTTCGATACGCGAGTACCGAACTCCACAAGCGGGAATCAATATAACGCCCGAGTTGATTACACCAAGGGAGCCAACCAGTTTTTTGGAAGCACCTACCTGGTCAGCCTGAACAACTTGAACGGCGGAAACCGCCCGATCGAAGACATTGCCCTCCAGCCGAAGAACTATGTCGGCACGCTCGGGTGGACGCGCACGATCACGCCTGTGCTGGTCAACGAGGTGCGAGGCAACTTCACAAGATTCGCCTTTAACCAGAACCAACCGACCGGTCAAACGAACTATGGCATTCCCCAGATTCAGTTGTTTGATTTTGACGCAGGCGGTTTGGGCGATGTAGGCACCTTAATGGGTATCGCTCAGTCGGGAACCACACCAGGTAATTTGGCGGAGAATACATTCGGATTTCGCGACACGTTGAGTTGGGTGCATCGGACGCACGCCCTGAAATTTGGCTTCGAATTTACTAAAGAGCAGAACAACGACGATGAACCGGGATTTGAGCGGCCCCAGTATAAATTCCGGGGATTGTTGAACTTTGCCAACGACGCTTGCTGTTTCGCTGAAAATGTTGCGGTAGACCCAACAACTGGCGCCCAACCGAACGGGCAGCGATATTTCCGGACCTCATCTTATGCCCTGTTCGTCCAGGACGATTGGAAGATTCTGCCAAATCTGACTGTGAACCTGGGTCTTCGTTGGGAATATTTCCCGCCGATTACTGAAAAGAATGGGTTGATGAGCAATTACATCTTTGGCTCGCAGGGTTTTGTGAATGGATCCGTGCAAACGGTGACCCAGCTTTACAATCCGGACAAGAACAACTTTGGGCCACGTGTTGGCTTCGCGTGGAGCCCCAAGGTCTGGGGTCATGCTCCGGTGATTCGGGGTGGCTTCGGGATGCTCTACGACCGCCCTTACGACACGATATTTAGTAACATCCGGCAGAACACGCCGTACTTCGCGCAAGCCAGCGCATGCTGTTTCTTTGATCCCCGTGTAGATCCCAATGATCCCAATAGTTCTCCAATCACGGGGCCCCCGCCGGGTTCGGGCATCCTCTACGGGATCGGGTCCAGCACCAGCGCCAACAGCTATGCTCCCAATCCGAACTTTTCATTTGGGGTAGCCCCAGACGGAGCACTTTGCGCCGACGCAGCGTGTACCGGTGTCCACAAAGTTGACATCTTCGGTGCCCGGCCAAACGAACCGATCCCCTATGTTTATGTGTTTTCACTCCAAACCCAATATGAACCTGTCTCGGGTTACCAAGTCAGCGTCGGCTACCAGGGAAGTCGCAGCCGGAAACTCTACCGCACTATCGACCTAAATCGTTTTCAGCCAGGCGACACCTTCGACCACAACGTGGATGGAGTCCAGGGCGCCAGTCCAGACGGCGTTCCGTGCGGCCCCACGAACCCTGCTTGCCCGGCACCCATCGTAGTTGGTAACAACAGATTCGGCAGAGTGTTCGTGCCACTCCCGGATGTAAATGCCAGTTTCGACGCTTTAATCGTCCAAGTCTCGCATCGATTCACACACGGGTTTTCCGGGTCGGTGCTCTACCAGTTCAGCCACTCCATTGACACCAGTTCCTATGAAATCGGTTTTCAACAGACCGATCCGTTCACGCAATCCATCAATAAAGGAAATTCCGACTATGATGTCCGCCATAACCTTGGTGTGTCGGGTTATTGGGAGTTGCCGATTTACCGCAATCGCCACGATTTGCTGGGCACGATTGCCGGTGGCTGGACGCTCGGGGGGGTGCTGGTGAAGCACACTGGATTGCCTTTCACGGCCCTGATCGGCGCTTGCGACCCGACCCGCGATCGGAATGGCGATGGATATTGCCCCGATATGCCGCAGGTATACACGGGCGGCATGATTTCGAGTCCTTCCAAGCAACAGTGGCAGAATGGGGTTTTCCCGAATCCTGCCGCCAGTTTTCCTGGCGCGACCACGGTCCCACCTGCTACTTTTGGTCCCGGCTGCCGCTGCCGCAACATTTTCGAAGGGCCCGGATACACTCAACTTGATCTGTCGTTTGGCAAGAATTTCGCCTTGCCGAACACCCGCTTGCTCGGTGAAAGCGCTAAGCTGGAATTCCGGAGCAATTTTTTCAACGCTTTCAACATTCTTAACCTGGAGACAATGGCCCCCGCCACCTCTCCTACGGACATCACTAATACTGGTCAATTCGGCCGGCCTCTGGACGGCCTCTCGGGCCGCGTCATCGAATTCCAGTTGCGGCTGAGCTTCTGAGCTGTCACGGAGGCAGGAGTGCGGCAATCCCACACTCCTGCCTCTAAAGTGCGGAACCCCTATTGGGTAAAATCAAGGAGATTTCTGGAATAGCTGATTACGCCGGCTGGAAGCCCACCAACTGCATAGCCGACTGCGCTTCGGGATTCTTCATAAACGTGTTCCACACAAGGCCCGTGCGATAGTTTTCCGCCATCAACATCGTGATGCCGAGATCGATTCCCAAAACGTCCGTGTCATACCAGCCGCTTAACGGATTGAACGCGTCAACGTAGCTGTAGAGTCCCCAGGCCTTCGTTCCATAGGCACCGCGGATTGTGCGCAGCACGCGGAGACAATCCGTGGGGACGAACGGCAGCGATCCCCCAGTCGCGCAGGGAACCACGCTTCCATCCAGTGGCCCCTGCGGCGGCGGACCGCCCCATGCCGTATAGCCATTCGCATAATCCGAAGCCGATATTCCCCACAGGTCGTCCGAATAATCGCTGAACTGCGATTTCAGTGACAGGCAGAACAGCTTGTGCGCCTTCGTCGCCGTAATCGAATTATCAAAATAATTGCCGTACGCATCCTTTTTATTTCGGAAGTCAAACCACGCGTGCGAGAACTGATGCGTGAAAAGCGGATTGTTCCCCGAAATATAAGTCAAGCCCTGGTAGGTAATCGTCGGCCGCGTCCACGCGTTCCAGCTATCCGCGGACACCGGATTGGTTGCCGAGCCGATGCCCAGCAGGTAAATCATCATCAACTCGCAATAGTGATCCCAGCGCGCGCTGATAAATCCGGACTCCGGCGTCCAGCCCATCGAAAATGTCGGCCCGCCGTTCATCATCCACGGCCAGTCCACCTGCGCATAAATCTGCGAAGCCAGTGACTGAATCGTCGTGTCCTGGAAATATTGTTTCGCGGTCAGCACTCCGCAAAGCAGAAGGGAAGTGTCCATCGACGAGAGTTCGCTTTGCGCCCAGCGCTGCCCGGTATTCATATCCACAAAGTGATAGTAGAAACCGTGAACATTCGGCATCTGCTGAAGGATAAACTGCAGCGTGTTGCGAACCCGCGTGACAATGTCCGAAGTTTTCCCGTACCCCCGAGAATCTCCGACACACAACGCCGTCAATCCAAATCCCGTCGCCGCAATGCTGGACATCGTCCGCGTGTCGTTCCCGTTCAGAAACGCGCGGTCTTTGATCAGTCCCGTGGCCGGATTCGTTTCATTCCAGAAAAACTGAAAGCAACCCCGCTGAAGATCGTCCAACAACTGTGCGTCGGTCCCCTGGTACGGTGTGCCCCCTGAATTCTGCGAACTTTGCGAGCCGCTGTTGCAGCTCAGCAGGGAAGCAAAAGGCGCCAGGGAAAGATACGCGCCGCACAATCGCAGCCACTCTCTTCGATTCTGTTCGCGATCATTCACAAACACCCTCTAATCGATGATTTCCATATCCGCCGGCAGTCCGCGAGAGGAATCCGGGCTGATCCAGAGTTGAACGTGGCTCGATTCCACTCTCAGATTATTTTGCATGTCCCACAAGGAAAAAGCTTCCGCCCCCAGAGGGAAACTCACCGTCTGGCTCTCACCAGCGGCAAGTGAAATCCGCCTAAATCCCACAAGTTTGCGCACCGGTTCTTCCATGCTGGTGCCAATCAGGCGGATATACACTTGGACGACTTCGTCCACCGCGCGGTTTCCCGTATTTTTCAATTTCGCGCTGACGGTTACCTGAGCAACCTTGTCCGATGCTGCCCGTCGCAGATTTGAGTTTAATGCCGCTGCACTCAGCTTCGCCGAATCCACCTGCGTCCGGGAATACTCAACCGGCGTGTACGAAAGTCCAAAGCCAAAAGGGAATTGCGGGCTATTCTGCTCGTCGATGTAACGGGAAACATATTTTTCTAGCGAATTCTTCGGCGGATGCGTCAGATCAAAACCCTCCGCCGGTCGCCCCGTGTTTAGAGCGTTGTAATAAATCGGAATCTGTCCAATCGTCCGCGGCCAGCTGACCACCAGCTTTCCGCTTGGCGCCACATCGCCGAAGAGAACGCGCGTTAGCGCTGGCCCCGCTTGAATTCCGGGAAACCACGCCGCAACCACCGCCGGCACATGCTCGAATGCCCACGGAAGAGTCAGCGGTCTTCCGCTGAAAATCAGCAGCACCACTGGCTTTCCAGTCCCGGCGACCTTTTCCAGCAATTCCTCTTGCCGCCCCGGCAAGTCAAGATGCGCCCGCGATGCCGCCTCCCCCGATTGCTCCGCCGCTTCTTCCCCCAGCGCAAGAAGAACTACATCCGCTTGTTGCGCCGTCTCAACCGCTCTCTGTATTTCCGCGTCGCTCGCGGTTTGCAGCTCGCCACCCTTCGCATAACGAATCTTTTCCGCGCCGACCCTTTGCTCCAGGGTCGTTCGGAGTGTCACCACATCCTCCGGACGTCCGTGCCCCGCCCAGGGCCCGAGCATATTTTTTGCATCATCCGCCAGCGGTCCGATCAAAGCGATGGTTCCCGAATCGCCTCCAAGCGGGAGGATTGGCCGAGAGCCAGCCACGGAATTTTTCAGTAGAACAAATGACCGCTCGGCTGCCTCACGCGCCGCCTCCACCCGCTCCTTTGGCAGCGCCCCGCGAATCTCGCGCGACTCATCTGTATAAGGGTCGTCGAACAATCCCAGCGCGAATTTCACGCGCAGCACGTCCCGCACTGCCTCATCGAGGCGCGCTCGGGAAACCTTGCCGCTCTTGATCTGATCGGCCAAGTGCTGGTGATAGGTATCGCTCACCATGTCCATATCCACGCCGGCGGTGATCGCTTTTCGCGCGGCGGCGGCCTGGTCACGCGCAATTCCGTGCGCCACCAATTCGCCTACCGAGGTCCAATCGCTCACCACTAGGCCGGAGAATCCCCACTCTTTGCGCAGAATTTGCCTCAACGTGAAGGGATTCGCCGTTGCCGGCAATCCATTCAGAGTGTTGAACGAACTCATCAGGGAAACGCTGCCTTCGCCAATAGCCGCGCGGAATGGTGGAAGGTAAATTTCCCGCAGCGTGTGCTCCGAAATCTCAGTTGTATTGTAGTCTCGCCCGCCCTCCGCCGCGCCGTATCCCACAAAATGTTTTACGCAAGCGGCGACACTTTCCTTGTCACTCAGGTTTTTGCCCTGGTATCCACGGACATAAGCGCGCGCCATCACGCTGCCCAGAAACGTATCCTCCCCCGCTCCTTCCACCATGCGGCCCCAACGTGGGTCTCGTGCGATGTCCACCATCGGTGAAAATACCCAGCGCACTCCGGCCCCCGAAGCTTCCTGGGCCGCGATACGCGCGGCCTTCTCAACGATGGGTGGGTCCCATGTCGAGGCCAACGCCAAAGGTACCGGAAACTCGGTTCGAAACCCGTGAATGACGTCGAGTCCAAACAGCAGCGGAATATGCAACCGGGATTTTTCTACGGCGATGTGCTGATACTGATTTGCGGCTCGGGCGCTATCCAGATTGAAGAGCGACCCGACTTCACCCCGCGCAATCATGTGCGGATAGTCCGGGTTGCCCGCGCTCGGGCCGGTCGGTGCGCCAGACGAATATTGCGTCAGTTGGCCGACCTTTTCTTCCAGCGTCATCTGTTGCAACAGCGCTTCGACGCGTTTCTCGATAGCGGCATCCGTCAGCGGAGAGCGAAGAAGAGTTGCAGGGTGGCCCGTTGCTCCCGGAGTCTGCGCAAGGCCCGCCTCCGCTAGACCAAAACTTAGACCAAATAAGAGAAACGCCGCCGTGATTGAACATTTACGGCGCCGTTGAACCGAGACTCTGAGCATGGGGAGAGAATCCTCAACGAATTGTAGAATTTCTTGTGGCGAACTCAGCAAAATCGTTAAAACTTACTCCCGGGGCGATTCTTCAAACATCCACTAAATCGATTTAGC
This sequence comes from Candidatus Limnocylindrales bacterium, assembly GCA_035577585.1. GTDB lineage: Bacteria > Acidobacteriota > Terriglobia > Acidiferrales > UBA7541 > Acidiferrum. The sequence continues at coordinate 2,986 of DATLVJ010000556.1, read as the reverse complement.
AGGTGCATTCTATCATATTTCCACTCCAACCAACCGCCCATTTCCTCCCAATTTTTCCGCCTCATCCTGTTGTTCGCTGCCCCTCAATATGTCAGACTACCGCTCGTAACTTAACATGGCCCGTGCTAAAAATCTGCTTCCGGTTGATTCAGCAGAGCCCGCTGGCGGCTCGATCAGCATGAAGGCTCTTGCCCAGCACCTCGGCCTCTCCACGGCCACCATTTCTCTGGTCATCAACCGCTCTCCCGGCGCCAAGTCCATCCCTCACGCCACCCAGGAACGCATCTGGGCTGCCGCGCGCAAATTCAAATATCGCCCCAATCTGATGGCCCGCTCTCTCCGGCAAAAGCGGAGCTTCACCATCGGCGTGATGGTACCCGAAATCAGCGAAGGCTACTCCTCGATGGTTTTATCCGGCGTGGAAGACCATCTCTTTCAGGAAGGCTACTTTTATTTCGTCGTCAGTCACCGCCACCGCAAGGATCTGATCGAGGAGTATCCGCATCTTCTCCGCCAACGCGCGGCCGAAGGCATCATTGCCGTGGACACGGTCTATAGCGGCAATTGCGAAATTCCGGCCGTCTCCATTTCCAGTCATCGCCACGTCAAGGGTGTCACCAACATCGTTCTGGACCATAACCTTGGCGCTCATCTGGCGCTCGAACATCTTCATCGACTGGGGCACCGGCGAATCGCGCTGATCAAAGGCCAGGATTTCAGCTCCGACACGGAGACCCGCTGGCAGGCAATTCTTTCGGTCGCGCGGGAACTCGGTATCGCCATCGACGAAAAACTTACCGTCCAACTCGATAGCGATTCTCCGTCTCCCGAAGTAGGCCATCGCGTCACAAGAAAATTGCTGGAAGGCGATCCGCAATTCACGGCGTTATTCGCGTTCAACGACATTTCGGCCATGGGCGCTATTAAAGCTCTGCGCGAAACCGGCCGGCGCGTGCCCGAAGATGTCTCCGTGATCGGATGGGACGACATTCAGGGCGCCGCTTTTCACAATCCGAGTCTCACCACCGTCCGGCAACCTCTCCGCCAGATGGGCGTCGTAGCCGCGGAAACACTGCTGAGGCGCATCACCGCTCCGGCCGGGGCTCAGTATCCCCGCGAAATCGTGCTTGAACCCGAATTGGTCGTCCGTGAGAGTAGCGCCCAAAAGAATTAAAAAACTCCCTCCTCCCGAAATAAGAATTTCATTCCGACAGCAGCCACTTTGAGCTTTTTCCTTATCAGGCCAATTCCGCCGTAATCAGTGGTATATAAATGGGATAACGCAGCGGAGTTTTTGCCGGGGCAGTTGAGGTCGTTCTAAAGTGCGAAGCGGGCGAACGGAGGGCGCTTGCGGTATCTTGGCCAGGTCTGTTCCTGCCACACTTTCCGATGCATTGTGTTGTCCGCGCTGCTGGCTTCGTCATCTGCCGTGGCTGCGCCTACCCTTTTTGCTCAGGATCAAACGGAGGAAAGTCCGCGGGTTGCAGAAGCAGTGCGTGTCGATCAGGCCCCCCGGCTGGATGGAACCCTCGACGACCCGCTCTGGCAGTCCGCCAGGCTGGTCAACGATTTTCGCCAGAGGGAACCGCTGGAGGGTGAAGCTGCAACCGAGAAGACCGAAGTTCGCATCCTCTACACCCGCACCGCCGTCTATTTTGGAATTCACTGCTACGATTCCACTCCCTCGCGCATCGTGGCCACCGAACTGCGACGCGACGTCAGTCAGGCCCTGGACGATCATTTCGAGATCCTCATTAACTCCAAGCACGATCGCCGCGGCGGCTACGTCTTCGAGATCAATCCTCTCGGCACCCAAAGCGACGGTCTGGTGGAAGAGCAGAGCGGCGTCGAGACTCCCGATTTCGATCCGGGCTGGGACGGCGTCTGGACGTCCGAGGCGAGAATTACCGCAAATGGCTGGACAGCGACCATCGAAATCCCATTCACGACTTTGAACTTCACCAAGTCTAAGGATGTCGTCTGGGGCCTGAACTTCAAGCGGTTCATCCGCGCAAAAAACGAGGAAGACCTTTGGTCCGGCTACCGTCGTACATTTGGCATCACAAAAGTCTCCGAAGCGGGGGAGCTAACGGGCATCACCGACATCGGAAGCGGGCGGCTCTTCATCGTCAAGCCGTATGGCCTGGTCCAGTACGACAAGCAAACTGGCCAGGACGCTGCATTTCCGCTGACCGGTGGAGTGGACCTTAAGTATGGCCTCCGCTCGAACATTGTCCTGAACCTCACGGGGAACACCGATTTCTCCGCCACCGAAGTGGACCAGGTTCAGTTCAACCTCACTCCCTTTCCAATCTTTGTTCCGGAAAAACGCCAATTCTTCCTCGAAAACGCCGGCATCTTTGATTTCGACATCGGAGACCAGGACAAACTTTTCTTCAGCCGCCAGATCGGCATCGACTCCGTCACTGGAAATCAGGTGCCGATCAACGGCGGCGCGAAACTCACCGGCGCCGTTGGCCGCTTGCAGTTCGGTGTGATGGACGTGGACACCCGCTCGAGCGGCCCGAATCCCTACGCAAATTACGCCGTGGTTCGGCTCAAAGAATCACTTTGGGGAGGCTCGTACATCGGCGTTATGGGTGTTGATAAACGGTCAGGCGATTCTCAGGACAGCTTCAACCAGACCGGCGGAATCGATACCCGCCTGGTTTTCTTCAAGAATTGGTTCGTCGATGCCCACATGGCGGGAACCCAATCGCCCGGCGAGCCAAGTGGTAACAGTGATCTCGGCGCTTCGTTGACTTATCGTTCCAACTGGCTCGATGCCATCTTTGAGCGTCGCAAAATCGGACCGAACTTCAATCCGGAAGTCGGATTCATCGAGCGAATCGATTCGAATGAAACTTACGGAGACCTGACGTTTAAAGTCCGGCCAAAGATCAACGGCGTCAGAGAAATGCAGTTTGAAGGATTCATTCTTCACGCCCCGGACACCCGCGGTCTGGTGCAGACCCAGGAATGGCAA
>DATLVJ010000555.1:0-2065 GCA_035577585.1 Candidatus Limnocylindrales bacterium | reverse complement strand
CGATTCCCTTCCATTCCAGGAGCTGCGGACTGATACCCTGGGCGACGATTTTCTGAAAATCAGCTATGCCTTGGGCTTCGATGCGTTTGCGTTGGGCTTCTTGAGTTTCTTTCTGCAGGATGAAGCTCATGCGCAGGGCGTCCTGTTCGGCCTGCTGCTTGGCTTCGATGGAGCCTTTGAGCATGGCGGGCAACTGGACGTCGCGCAGAAGGATGTTTTCGACGATGACGCCGCGGGGGGCGAGTTCTTTGGTCAGTTGATCCTGAATTTGCTGCTGAACGAGTTCGCGCGCATTGGTGTAGAGGGCGTTGGCGGTGTGCGACGAGGTTGAGGCGCGAATGGCGGCGCGAAGCGTGGGTTCAACGATTTTTTCAGCGTAATTGGAGCCGACTTTTTGGAATACATCGGCGGCCATGCTGCGGTCGAGATGGAAGAGCAAGGAGGTATCGAGAGCGAGGATGAGGCCTTCGTTGGAGGGGACATTGGCGCTTTCCTTGACGGATTGAGTTTGCACGGAAAGTTTGTCCACGGCCTTCAGCGGATTGATGACGTGAATGCCTTCGTTGAGGGTTTCACCAGTGACCCGGCCGAAGAGGGTGAGGATGCCAACGTGACCGGTGGGAATGGAAACAACGCTTGAGAAAAAGAAAATCAGGGCAAAGATGGCGGCGACTAGGATTAGAATTTTCGAACCGATTCCGCGCAAGCTGGAGAGCGAGGGCATATCCCCCGAACTGAAATTGATGGTTGTATTTGGCATAACTACCTCCGTTGAGAGCGTTTTTTAGACTTGGCTGTTCTTACTTCTACTACGTATGACGAGGGGAAATCCTTTCGGGCTCGGGTTGGATGGGAATGTGTCACTAAGCAGGAGGTGGCGGGGGGTGATGGCGGGTGAGTCGATCTCTTTTCCACAGATTTCTTGGCTGCCACAAGCGGTTGGGGTGGTTTTCTGTTGACGCCACAAGTGCACAGGACGAGAATTTGCAGGTCCGCTAGGTCCGTTCGTCGAATCTCTGGCCACCAAAGGGGCTTACTTCCGCAGAGTGAGTTGGGGGCCGCTGAGGGAGTTCAGAATGACCATGATGCCGGGCTCCACCGTTCAGTGTGTCAATCCACGATGTGAAGTGAAGGGAAATTGGATGAGGGCCGACGCCGCCGGCTCCGAGCATTGCCCTGCGTGCGGGGAAGAGTTGCGGCACGTGCCGCCGCCGCTGATGCCGCGCATGAGATTCCGCCCAAGACCGGCTGCGCCGCGTCCGTCCTTGCGTCCCCGCTAGCGGCGTGGGGCGAGGCGCGATTCTCCGTGAGCGGGAGAGAGCCTCGAAAAATGAAGGGCCGGGAGCGCCAGCCTCCGGCCTTTCGTGAATGTACTCAATTACAATTTGACAAGGATTGAGTGTCTGCTATTTTTGTGTGCCATGCGGCTTCTTTCTGCATTGCTCATTTGCGGCTTATTTCTGATGGTTTTCGTCCATGGGGACAAAGCCCGCGCGCAGGATCCCGGCGCGCAACAACCTGTGGCGCAGTCACCAGCTATCGCGAGCTATCCCGATTCGACATCCGGCCTCGAGCACCTGCTGAAAGACATCATAAAAGCGCAAAAGGAGAATGACGGAACACTGGCAGAGGCGCTGCTCGGCAGCTTGATTCTTCCGGACTACACACACTGGTATTACGAAAATTTCGACGACGGGATCGCCAAGCTGGGCGTTGCCGCGTACGCCGCCAACCTGAACACGTTCGCGGCACAGTTGGCGAGGTATTTTCTGGAGGTGCAGAGCGAGGACCGACAGCGAGTAGAGGCGGTTCGTTACGCGAAGAATTGCAACGACAACGCCGGCGAGCTGACGTTCATGATCCTGGATGGCAGGCTGAAGGAATTTCCAATTTACGAGGGACGATTTTTTAAAGGGGATACGTTCCGACGTCTGTTCGCTTTTGTCTACGTGGATGGAGGTTTCCGGTTTCTGATTGTTCCCGATTTCGATCAGATCGCGAAATCGGCGGCGAAGAGAAGCGAGGGGGAGCCGGCCAAGCGGATTACGATCGGAGGCAACGTCCA
>DATLVJ010000554.1:0-8994 GCA_035577585.1 Candidatus Limnocylindrales bacterium | reverse complement strand
GTCAAGGCTGGCGTCATCGACCCGGCCAAGGTCACTCGCCTCGCTCTGCAGAACGCCGCGTCCATCGCCGGCCTCATGCTCACCACCGAAGCTCTCGTGGCCGAGCTCAAGGAAGACGACAAGAAGGGCGCAGCTGCAGGCGGTCCCGGCGGCCCAGGCGGCATGGGCGGCATGTACTAAGACAATCCCCTGTAGCGGCCGCCTTCCGAGGCGGGCGCATTTCAAAGAAAAAATGGCGGCCAGAACATCGGCCGCCATTTTTCTTTGCAAAATTCCCTGTATTTCGCCGCGGTGAATACCTGAATCAAAAAATCTCTTCTGTACCTCTCTTCACAACTCCTGCCCCTAACTTTGCACCAAGTGTGCCAAATTTACACTCTTCGGAACTCTTGCTAATCATTCCCTAAACACCGACTCCAGTCGCCACGCAAGTGACTCATTCCCCGCCACTAAGCAAGCTCCAAATCCACCCCTCCTGCCGCCTTTGGTACCGTACATGCATTACAAAACCCGACATGCAAACGAACGATTTTATTTTGAATGATTTAAGGATGATCAACTCACGCAAAGCGAATCGACCGAACGAATTCGTTGGCCGCTTACTCCGGATTTTCGCAGTTCTCGGCGCTCTCGCCCTGCTCGCCGTTTCCGCCGGACTCGCGTTCATGCTCGCCGTCGGCCACTGGCTTGTCAAGGAAGATTCCCTTCAGAAAGCCAACGCCATCGCGGTTCTCAGCGGCAACTTCCCCGCCCGCGCCCTCGAAGCCGCTTCGCTTTATCGCAACGGTTTCGCCGGTGAAATCTGGCTGACTCATCCCGGCTCGCAATCGGGTACGCTCACTCAACTGGGCATTCACTATCCCAGCGAAGCCGATTTCAACTATCAGGTCCTCCGCCGCCAGGGAGTCCCAGCAAAAGCGATTCACGTCCTCGATTCCCCCATCATAAACACCCAGGATGAACTCGATGTCATCGGCGGCGCGCTCCATCAAAAAAAGAATGCCTCCGTAATCGTCGTAACCAACAAGGCTCACACCCGCAGAGTGCACGAACTCTGGAACAAACTCGATTCCGCTCAGGGGAAACTCATCGTTCATGGCCTTTCAAACGACGACTTCAATCCTTCGGCTTGGTGGACACGGACCGGAGACACCCATCAGGTCATCCACGAACTTTTCGGCATGATTAACCTGTGGGCGGGTCTCCCGATGCACTCCACGCTCCGCTCCCATGAAGCGGTTGCCCTAAACGAACTCCAGCAGGTGCCAAAGCTCGTACCTGTCCTCGCACAGGAATCCTCTTCCGATAGCGACGATTAGCTTCCCGTCACTCGCCGTGATCGGCGCCAGCCATAACCGCATTAGGCGTTTTCGTCGCCAGAATGCTCAGCCGGTGAATTTCCGGTTCTCTCGCGAACAGTTCTGGCGCTTTCGCGGCAAGCGCCTTGGCAATCTCACCCGTCAGATGCGCCACCCGCCCCCGTTCATCCGGAAACGTATCGAAGATTCCATACCTCGACGGCCCAATCCTTACCGCATACCAACTGGTGGTCTGCTCTTCCTTCTCCGCCAGGGACTTGGCGGACTTCAAGAATTCCTCGACCTCGGCTTCCTTACCCGGCTTGCTTTCCAAGGTCGCCCAGACTCCTACGTGATCCATGACGATTCGCTCCTGTTTCCCAAGCTATAGTTAGAGTTTGGAATTGAGGTAAGGGTTGGCTGCGCCTTCCACCCTATAATCCTAAGTAAGAAGCATGCACGTACACCCCCGTGTGCACGTTGTAAAGCATGTACCAGCCGGTGTGATCGGGGTCTTCATAGACCACGAAATCATCTCCGCAGTCCCAGCACCAGTCCGCGCAAATCGGCCAGTCCCATTCCGCCACTTGGAAATAAAAACCGCCTGGGAACCAGAACCGGTGATGGTCGCGGTCAATTCTCTCGATGTGATAGCGATAGGACGCGCCGAAATGTTCAAACCGCCCATGCTCGAAGGGGTGATCCACATGGTAGCGCTTGTCGTTCGGCCTGTCATGCCCGTACCAATGATCGTTGCTGACGTGCTGGGTTCCATTCAGTTTTCCGTTTGCGTGCCGTTCCGCTTCGGGTATTCCCTGCGATACTTCCCGGTGCGACGGTGGCGGGGGGATCTTGCCCTGGTTGGCTCTCGGCACGTCGTTCCGCGGCTGCGAATGCTGCGGTTCGGAACGCTGTCCCTCAGGATGTCCGCCTTCCGGATGTTGCGCGTAAACTCCAGGTGTCCCGAACAAAATCCCCGCGCCCAAAAGCAACAGCGATTGGCCCCTCATCTTTGATCCTCCTCAGCACAAGGCGTTCCCTGGATGTGGGCCAACACACGAAGTTCCTTGCAGTTTACTCTTGCCGGGTGGAAAAATCATCGGGGACCTATCTGATTGGCAATCAGGGGATTCCTCTAGCTCCGTGGAATCCCAATTAGCCGCTCGCGCTAAACTTCTTCCCACCTCGACTGGCTCATTTCATAGCCGGGTACTCGAATTTCACCCCGGCCAGGTCCTCCAGCAGAATGGCATGCACCTCAACCGAAAGTTGCCCCGCCTGCACGGCGGGGTCGCCGGACGCGATCCGTTGCGCCTCTTCCAGCGAGGCCGCTCGGATTACCGCAATTCCCCGGATGCGGTTGTCTTCTGTCAGCGGACCCACCAGCACGAAATTCCCCGCTTCCACCTGGCTGCGGATATACGCCAGGTGCTTCTGCATCCGCTCCGCGTTTTCCGCTGGAGTCGCCGCGCTTTCCTGTTTCCCAGTCTTTACCAGCAAGTCCAGATAGTACGGCTTCATATTTTTCGGGATGTACGGCGCCAGCGGGTTTTCCACCGGCGTTTGCGCGCCCAGCACCCCTGCAACTCCCAAGGTCACCACCAGACTTATTTTCTTCACTCGCGATTTCATGAAAGCTCCTTTTGCGATTTCACTTCTCATCCCAGTAATTTCAAGTCGCTTTGAAACCAAGCCCCACAGGGGCCTACTTGGCGTTCACGGCTTCCGCAAATTGCGCCAGCACCGCCGTCCACCCGCCCGGCGAATCCACGCCCTTGCGCACTTCCTGCCAACCCGCCCCATGCCGCTCCAGGTGCCGGTGTTCAAATTCCAGCCGCGTCGCTTCCGGCCCTTCGGCAATGAATTCCAGCGCCACTTCGCTCGCCAGCGAAAGATCCGGGCTGAATTTCCAGTCCGGCTGCAATTGCCACGTGGTCACCAGCCTCCGCGGCGGCTCCCACACCACCACTTGCCCCCAGTCGCACGAGTTCCCTTTCGCGTCTCGCTCATACCAGCGTCCGCCCGGCCGCGGCTCCACAATAATTTCCGCAAACGGCTCTTTGGCAATGTGGTGCGTCGCCGGCCACCACGCCGCCATTCGCTCTGTGAAAACTTTGAACGCCTTCTCAATGGGGACGTTTACGTGGATTGTTCTTTTTACCCCCGCGGATGGTGCTGGTTCGGGAGCCATCGTTCTTCTCCTTTTGGTGTTCTTCTTCAGCAAATTTTTTGAACGCGGAAAGCGCCTGATCCCACAACTTTGCAAAGTGATCCCGCAGCAGCGCCAGACCATCTGGATTCAGTTCATAAACCCGCCGCGTGCCTTCCCGCCGGTCGCGAACCAGCCGCGCCTCTTTCAGCCTCCGCAGATGCTGCGAAACGGCCGGCCGTGAAACCGGCAGGCCCGCCGCAAGTTGCTTCACTGCTTGCGGATGCTCCCCCAGCATCTCGAATATGGCCAGCCGCGTCGGATCCCCCAGCGCAGCCAGCCCGCTTTGAATGTAAGTGTCCACTTACGGTAAGTTATAGCTTACGAATGCCCCTGTCAACCCTTTTCTCTCTACCTCTCACTTTCCCCTTTTCTTTCCCCAGCCTCCCTCTTTTTCCTCCGCCCTCCTTCCTTGCTCCCTTCTCACGGGTTCGATAGACTTGGCCTTCCACACTCTCGCTCCTCAGGGGGGAGCAGATCACATGCCGGGATTCTTGCAACGCTTCATGCCGCGCGATGGGGATTTCTTCGTCCTTTTCCGCAAACAAGCCGAAAACGTGGTTAGCGGCGCCAATGCCTTCACCAGCATGCTGGAGCACTACACCGGCGTCCCCGAGCAGGTACAACAGGTAAAAGCCATCGAACACCAGGGCGACGAAATCACCCACCAGATCTTCCGCAAACTCAACCAGACCTTCATCACCCCGTTCGACCGCGAAGACATGCATGAACTCTGCGGCACCATGGACGACGTCATCGACCTGATTGACGCCGCCGCCAGCCGCTTCGTCCTCTATCGAGTCGACCGCGTCCGCCCCGGCACCATCGAGCTCGCCAAAGTCCTCGCCGCGGCTACCACCGAGCTTTCTCGCGCCGTTCACGCCATGGAATCTCCGGACAAGGCGCTCCAGCACGTTATCGAAATCAATCGTCTGGAGAATGAAAGCGACCGCATCTGCCGCACCCTGATCGCGCAGCTCTTCGAAGAGGAGAGGGACCCCGTCCAGATCATCAAGTGGAAAGAGATTTTTGAAGTGATTGAAACCGCCGTAGACAAGTGTGAAGACGTCTCGAACGTGATCGAGAGCGTCATCCTGAAGAACGCCTGATCCCCGTGAGCCGATTCGTTCTCGTATCGATAACCGTCTTCCTGACCCTGGCTTTTGAATTTTCGAATGGCTGGCATGACGCAGCCAATTCCATCGCCACCGTCGTATCCACCCGCGTGCTCACGCCCTTCCGCGCAGTCCTCTGGGCGGCTTTCTGGAATTTCATCGCCGCGTTTGTATTCGGCACCGCCGTGGCCAAAACCATCGGCAGCGGCATGGTTCACATTCAGTTGGTGAACGAGAAAGTTTTGCTGGCTGGTTTGCTCGGCGCCATCATCTGGAATCTGATTACCCTGACCCTCGGCTTACCCACCAGCTCCTCGCACGCCCTCATGGGCGGCTACGGGGGCGCCGCGGTAGCTCATGCGGGCTTCAAAGCCCTCATTCTCCATGGCTGGTCAAAACCGGTGCTTTTTATTTTTCTCTCCCCGGTCATCGGCATGGTGGTGGCTATTCTGGTCACGGTTGTGACCACATGGATTGTGAAAAACCAAAGGCCGCGCAAGGTCGATCGCTGGTTTCGGCGACTCCAGTTGATTTCCGCTGCTGGCTACAGCCTCGGTCACGGCACCAACGACGCCCAAAAGGGGATGGGCATCATCACCGCTGCACTGGTCGCTGGTGGTTTAATGAAAGACTATGCAGTCCCCTTCTGGGTCATCATCTGCTGCCACCTGGCGATGGCCGGCGGCACCATGGCCGGGGGCTGGCGCATTATCAAAACTATGGGCCAGCGCATCACCAAGTTGACTCCATTTGGTGGCTTCGCCGCCGAAACCGCCGGGGCGCTCACACTGTTCACCACCGCGCGCTTTGGAATTCCCGTCAGCACCACCCACACTATCACCGGCGCAATCGTTGGCGTCGGCGCTGCCCATCGCCTGACCGCGGTCCGCTGGGGCGTCACCCGGCACATCGTCGGGGCCTGGCTCTTGACGATCCCCGGGGCCGCGCTGCTCGGTGCGGGGCTGTATCACTTCCTCGCACCCCTGCTCAAGTAACGTTCTTCCGATCCGTGCCACCCATGCGCTTCTTCCGGCCTAACGGCGCACTCCGGTGCCGGCAAGCTCTTTGCGAACAAGGGGCGCCACGCGTGTCCCCAGAATTTCGATCGCGCGCAGCATCTTCGGATGCGGAAGTGTTGAGACTCCCATCTGAAAGGTAAGCCGAGAGATCCCACCGAGCACTTCATCCACATACCGAATCTTCTCCGAAACCGTTTCGGCGTCGCCAATCAGCAACGCACCTGTGGGCCCACGCAGGGCGTCAAACTGCGAACGAGTCGCCGGTGGCCAGCCGCGTTCCTTGCCGAGCTTGGTGAACGTGTGTGCGTAACCTGGGAAAAAGTCGTCTGCAGCTTGCTCTGTCGAATCCCCCAGAAACCCGATCATGTGCAGACCAACTCGCAGCCGTTCTGGCGAGTGGCCCGTGCGGCGCCCGGCTTCACGGTAAAGGTCTATCAGCGGCCGGAATCTTTCCGGCTCTCCCCCGATGATCGCCACCATCAGCGGCAGCCCAAGCATTCCCGCGCGAACAAATGACTCGGGCGTCCCGCCAACGCCAATCCAGATCGGCAGTTCATCCTGCAGCGGCCGCGGGTAGATGGCCTGGCCTGTCAGCGCCGCGCGGTGTTTTCCCGACCAATGGACCTTTGTGTTCTCTCGAATCTTGAGGAGAAGCTCCAATTTTTCCGCAAACAGCGAATCGTAATCTTCCAACCGCAGGCCGAATAGCGGATATGACTCAACGAAAGAACCGCGCCCGGCAACAATCTCCGCTCGCCCCTGCGAAATCAGGTCCAGCGTCGCAAATTCCTGGAAAACGCGCACGGGGTCTGCCGCGCTCAAAACGGTAACCGCGCTCGTAAGCCGTATCTTTTTTGTGCGCGTCGCCGCCGCCGCAAGAATCACAGCCGGAGCGGAATCAAGAAACTCCTGCCGGTGGTGCTCGCCAATCCCGAACACGTCCAGACCTACCAGGTCCGCGAATTCGATCTCCTCGAGAAGGTTCTGCATGCGATCAACGGGCTTCAGCGCAATTCCGCTGCCCGGGTCGGCAATCGAGGCCGCAAAGCTATCAACACCAATTTGCATAACACTGACTCCTCTTGATCGGAACAACGCGCCGCTTGGCCAAAAACCGCAAACACCAATCCTGGAGCGGCGGCGCGCGCCTCCATGGGACCCGGCGGAGAATCTATTCCGCGGTTACTCCGTGCGTTGCGCGAAAATTCCCGCCAGATGTTGTTTATTGCGGATCGCTACAATCGCCCACAGCAGGGCCACGATGATCGCCATCGGCAAGCCGGGTGCCCCCAGCAATCCGTGGAAGCAAAGGATATTCACGATTACCGGCCCGATCAGCACCGTTGCCAGCGCCACAAACCGGTTCACCAGAAACAATATTCCGCTGATCAACTGCACCCCGAAAATCACCACGTAGTACTTCGTGCCAAAGAGCGCGCCGGCAAACTGCCCCGCAATCCCTTCGGGCATCGGTGCCTTGATGAAGTGCAGGAATCCGTTCAGACCGAACACCACAAAGATCACTCCCAAAAGCAACCGCGCAATCAACGATGCGATTTTCATTTCATCCTCCGTGTACCAGGATTTTGATGCTCAGATACTAGCGTGTGAATGTACTTTTTCAAGCGACGGCGCAAGAAATGCCTGCGGATCCACCTGCCCGCTCATCAGTTGAGCCGTGCCTCCCGCGGTGATAATCGTTACGTCCGTTACACCCAGGAAACCGAATACCGCTCGCAAGTAGGGCGTCACAAAGTTCAAGGCAGCCATCGCCGTCCCGTGCTCATAGACTCCGCCGGTCGCAACCAGCAGCGTCGCCTTCTTTCCGGTCAGCAGCCCTTTTGGACCTTCTGCGCCGTACGAAAATGTCTTTCCCGTTCGCGCCACTTGATCGATCCACAGCTTCAACGTGGAAGGAATGCTGAAATTATGCATCGGAACTCCGAACACATATTCATCCGCGCGCTCCAATTCCGCGATCAGAGCGTCAGAGACCGCCAGCGCCTCCTTCTGCTCACCGTTCCGGGCATCCTCAGGGGTATACGCCGCTCCTATCCAGTTGCCATTCACCGGGGTAAGCTCGGTCCTCGTCAGGTCACGCGAAATCACCTCGCCGCCAGGATGCGCCTTCCGCCACGACGCGGCAAACTGCGCCGTCAATTTCCTCGAAATCGAGTGTTCGCCCATTGGGCTCGAATCAATCTTCAGCAGGGTAGCCATCGTAAATCCTCCTAATAATCAGATGCCGTTTAACCAACAACCGTTGTATAACCCTACACGACATCTGTCTATTAGTCAACACCTGCCTTAATCTGCTATACTTACCCTGGATGGGAGACCTCATGCTTCACGGCGACTGTGCAAAACTCGACCCCCGCATACGCAGGACCCGCGGGCTCTTGCAGGACGCCCTCAAGCGCCTCCTGGAGGAAAAAGACTTCGACAAAATCACGATTCAGGACATCGCCGAAGCCGCCACCCTGAACCGCGCGACCTTCTACGCCCACTACCCGGACAAGTTCGCGCTTCTCGAAGAATTGACTCGGGTCAGCTTTCTTCAGCTTCTCGAATGCCGGAAAATTCGATTCGACGGTTCCTGCGCCACTGCCTTTCACCCGATCGTCCTCGCCGTTTGCGACTATCTCGCCGAACTGCAAAAATCCCGCGCCTCCAAACAGCGCCAGTTCGAAGCCTTCGTCGAGGGCACGGTAATCGACCAGATCCGCGTCATCCTGATGGACGGCTACAATAAGCATCCCGCGGAGCGCAGCATCAATCCGGAACTGATCGCGGCCACGGCCAGTTGGGCTATCTACGGTGCCGCAAAGCAATGGGTCAATAATCCAGATCGCCCGCCCTCGGAAGATTTCGTAGCCACCGCGGTAAATCTCGTCCGGCCGATCCTGACGGCAGGCGCAGTCTCGTCCGCAACTTCGTAACTTTGGATTAGCCGTTCTCAGCTACGGTGGCGGTGCAGCCACTAACCATTCCAATAAACGCTTAGCGGCCGCTCGCAAAGCGCTTCTTGACCCCCGCACCAGCGTTGCTTAGTATCGAAAAACCATGTCAGATCGCGAGTCGCTGGTAGGTCAGTCCTTTTCCCACTACAAAATCACCCGCAAGATCGCCAGTGGCGGGATGGGCGTTGTCTACGAAGCCGAAGACTCGCGCCTGGGACGCCGCGTCGCCCTGAAATTCCTTCCCGAACAGATGGCGCAGAACACGCAGCTCGCGGAGCGATTCCAGCGGGAAGCCCGCGCCGCCTCCGCTCTGAACCACCCCAACATCTGCACCATTCACGCCATCGAACATCTCGACGGACAGAATTTCCTCGTCATGGAGCTGCTCGAAGG
>DATLVJ010000553.1:0-7766 GCA_035577585.1 Candidatus Limnocylindrales bacterium | reverse complement strand
GATCGTCAGCTTGCCGCTCAGCGCCGTGCTTGTGGTGCTGAATTACGGGCGAGTGATTTGGGCCGATCTGGGATACGGGATTGCGGTAGGAGTTCTTGGCCCGATTGCGATCTTTCGCGCTTTCGCAAGAATGTAGATCTGCCGAAGGCCCAAGTTCACCCTCATCCCATTCCAGCAAGTTTGCCGAGGCCCTTCATCCGCGAACGCGCAGCCAGCGCGCCGTACTGCTTCATCATTGTGCGCATCTGCAGATATTGCTTGAGCACCTGATTGACGTCCTGAACGGTGGTGCCGCTGCCCTTGGCAATGCGTTTGCGCCGCTTGCCGTCGATCACGTTGTGGTCGCGGCGCTCTTCGTTGGTCATTGAATTGATAATTGCTTCGACCTGTTTTAGCTTCCCTTCGTCGACGGATGCGTCCTTAGGCAGATTCTGAAGAGGCCCGACTTTGGGAAGCATGTCCACCAACTGGTCGAGCGGGCCCATTTTCCGGATCTGCTTCAACTGGTCGCGGAAATCCTCCAACGTGAACTCTTCTTTGCGCAGTTTGCGCTCAAGCTCCATCGTGGCTTTTTTGTCGAAGGCCGATTCCGCGCGTTCAATAAGCGACATGATGTCGCCCATGCCCATGATGCGCGAAACGATGCGTTCGGGATAAAACGCTTCGAGGGCATCGTACTTTTCGCCGAGGCCCACAAACTTCACCGGCGCGCCGGAAACTTTGCTGATGGAAAGCGCCGCGCCGCCGCGGGCATCGCCGTCCAACTTGGTAAGAATGACGCCCGTCAGTCCAAGCCGCTTGTGAAATTCTCCCGCGGAGCGCACTGCATCCTGGCCGATCATGGCGTCCGCAATAAATAGCATTTCGGCGGGCTGCAATTCCTTCTTCAGCGTGGAAAGCTCGTTCATCAAGTCGTCGTCGATGTGCAGGCGTCCGGCGGTGTCCACGATCACCACGTCGCTTGCGGAGAGTTTTGCTTCCTTGATCGCGCCGCGCACGATTTCCAGCGGCTTGTCCGTACCGGTTGCCGGCCAGACGGAAATGCCGATCGCTTTGGCTACCTGTGAAAGCTGCTCACGCGCGGCCGGGCGATAAACGTCCGTCGAAACCACGATCGGACGATGGCCGTGCTGCGAAAGCCATTTCGCCAGTTTGCCGGTGGTGGTGGTCTTGCCTGAACCCTGCAACCCCACAATCATCCAAACGGAAGGCGGGCGCGACGCAAATAAGGGTTTTGCATGCTTGCCGAGCAGATTGAGCAGTTCGTCGCGAACAATCTTGACCACTTGCTGGTCCGGTGAAAGTTGCAGCATCACTTCGGTGCCCAGCGCTTTGCCGCGGATGTTGGCGAGCAACTCGTCCGCCACGGCGACGGCGACATCGCCCTCAACAAGTGCCTCGCGGATTTCCGCCAGCGCCGCGTCCAGGTGCTCGTCGGAGAGCTTGCCTTGCCCGCGCAGGTTCTTGAATGTTCGTTGCAGACGTTCTGTCAGGTTTTCAAACATGGTCTCAGTCGGCTCTTGGTGATACCTCTACCATTGTACCGCCAGCCGCGCCGGACTGCAGCACGGGTTGCGTTTACCTTATTCTGCGGATGAATTCAGAAGCCCAGCTTTACGCCAAATTGGGCGGCGAAAGGGATGCCAACCGTGCTGCCCGGCCCGAAAAAATCGCCGAGTGCGCCTGCGGGGGCTCGCAACTGGCTGAGGCTGGTGATCGGCCGCGTGAGGGTGCAATCGGCGTTCAGGCAAAATGCAGTGGCGTTGGCAAAGTCATTGACCGGGGTGGGCAGCGCGGAAATATCTGGAATGAAATTATTTCCCGGATTGTTGCGATTGAAGAGGTTGAAAAACTCCGCGAACGGCGTAACCGACCAGCGATCGTGAAAGGTAAATGGGCGGCTGACGCGCAAATCCAATTGCGCGAACGGCGTCCCGCGAAACTCATCGAGCGTCGTCTTCACACCATTCACCACGGCGCGATCTCCCACCGGCGTTGTCAGCGTGTAGGGCCGCGCGCTTTCCGCTTGACCCAGCGCCGACAACTGGACTCCTCCCGGCAGTTGAAATGTGCCCACCAATACAAAACGGTGGCGCACATCTTCCCCGGATGGGCCGTAATCGCCGGGCGCAAATGCATCGTTGGGATCGCACACGCCGTTTACGTAGTCGAACAATTCGCCCACGGTGCAGCCCCAGGTCTGCGCCTTCGCAAGCGTGTAGTGTGCGGTGAAATGCGCACGCCGCGAAACATTTCCTTGCAGCCGCAGCGATAAGCCGTCATAAGCCGAGCGATTGTCGGTGCGGAATACGTCTGCCTCTTCAAATCCATAACTGCGATAAGCGTGCATCCCCGTTTCATGCGTGTAGTCGGCGCTGATCAGCCAGTTACGCGAAAACGCGTGCTGGATTCCCGCCGTGGCATGCAGCGCGTAAGGGGAGTGATAATTCGGATCGATCAAGGCCGGGGGCGGAGGTGCGATCGGGCCGCCGCTCAGCGTTCCGCCGTTCACCGCCTGGAACGCAGAGACCCACCCGTTCTGCGCCAGATCATTGAAGTAAAGCCCCACGCCTGCGCGCAGCACGGTTTTCTGTGAAGGTCCAAACGTGCGGGCAATGCCCAGCCGCGGCGCAAAAGCTTTCCGGTAATCGTGCGGTATGCCGTTCACCATCCCGGTGGCAAGCGCGGGATTGAAGCTTTGATCGCGTCCCGAAGCGATGAACAGGCCGAACGTCGTGTCGTAGCGCAGACCGTAGTTCACCGTGAGCCTCGGCGTGACGCGCCAGGAATCTTCCGCATAAAGGCCCAGGCGCTGCACATTCTGCGAAAAACCTCCGTCGGTCGCTGGATTCGCGGCGCAATCCACGCCGCTGGGGATTGGCAATTGGCAAGTCTTGTCGGCGTAGAACAAGGAGGGATTCGCGGCGTAAAAATCCGGGTTCTGCGAGTACGTCAGCAGCGTTTCAGGATTGGCGGTCAGCGCGCCGCTCAACACCGGCTCGTGAATGAAGTTCACCCCAAACCGCAAAGCATGGCTGCCCATCGTGTGGGTTACGTCATAGCGAAATTGATATTTCTGCTGATTGCGCAGCACGGGAAACGCGGCAATTCCGGTGACGAACTGGTTGTCGCCGTAGGTTTCGAATCCCGTAATTGTGCTCGATGTCGTGGTGAATGGAAATGCCAGCGCGAAGCCTTGGGTTTCATTGCGCGTCTGCGTCAGGTGCAGGCCGCTCGCGTTCAGCACCAACGCGCCAAGCCAGGACGGTGAAAAACTGTACTGCTGGCCGAGCACCAGGCTGAAGTAGTTGTTGTGCGAGGTGGCTCCAGTGGATGGCAGCGCCCCCTGCTGCACCAGGGCATTGTGTGCGGTGTAAGTGTCCAGCGCTCCGCGCAGGAACCAGTGCGAATTATTCGACTGCGCCCAGTCGAGCCGGGCCGTCGCCAGATAATCGCGAAATGGCACCGGAACGTTGTCCGGCACGGCGATGCTCGGCGTGCCGGGAATCAGTCCATCGCTCGCCAACTGTGCCAGCGCGTTGAATTGCTCGCGGCTCGCGGAGCTATACGCGACGCTGGCGTTCTCATGGATATATTCAAGTGAAGCAAAGAACCACAGGTGATCCCGCACGATCGGGCCGCCCAAAGTGCCGGCATAATTTTGCCGCGAAAAAGGCTGCTTGGGGTCCGGCGACGGATTGTCAATCGGAAAGCGCGCGTTCAGCCCCGCCGCGCGCTCATAAAATGTAAAGTCGCTGTGCCAATCGTTGGTGCCTCCGCGCGTGGTGATCACCACGGAACCTGCAGTCGTTCGCCCCGTGTCCGCATCCATTTGCGCGGTCCGAAACGCGAATTCTTCAATCGCATCCGGTGAAAAATTTTGCAGGAACCCTCCGATGTAATCATCGGAGTTGTCGCCGCCGTCGACGGAAACTTCATTGTTCAGGCCGGAACTTCCGCCAGTGGCTACCGCGGTGATGCGGGCTTTTGTGGGGTCGGACGGCTCCACCGGTTCCGTACCCGGCGCCAGGTAGGCAATATTGGCGAAACTGCGCGCGGCAAGCGGAATCGCCTCCAGATCCTGGCGATAAATCACCGTCTGGTGCACGGCGCTATCTGTCTGCAATTCCGCGGCAGTTACCGAGTCGCCGCCATCGACAATGATCTTCTCGCTGACGGAATTGGGCCGCAACGTTATCGTGACCTGGCGCGCCGAACTGACGGCGACGGATACTTCCGCACGCGCGGCGGCAAATCCCACCGCGTTCGCGGCCAATTGATAAGAGCCTGGAAGCAGATCCTCGGCACGAAATTCCCCCTGGGCATCGCATTGGACGGTGCGAGTGAGGGATTTCTCGACACTGCTCAGGGAGATCGTGGCTCCCGGGATTCGCCCTCCCGCACTGTCCTGAACCGTGCCACGCAACGAGCCGAGCGGATTTTGCGCGCACAAAGGCAGAACGGACACGGCGTAAACCGTAATCAGAAGGAGAGACGTTATGGAGCGGACCGGGAGCATGATAAGGCTCGGATTCAGCGGCGAATTATAAACTATTGGGAAGTATAACCCGAGCTCGGCTCGAATCCTCCCCAACGCACCTCAGCCAATTGCTTCCGGGTTCCCTCCTATTTCAGATATTCGTCGAACCACGCCACTGCGCGGCTCATTACATCTCTCAGGTGATCGGGTTTCGAGAACATGTGGCCTTCGCGCTCGTAGACAACCAGTTGCGTTTTTACGCCAAGGGTCTTCAGCGCGTGCCAGAATTCGTAGGACTGCGGCGTGGGACACTCTCCATCGCTGTCGCCGACGACGATCAGCGTGGGCGTCTTCACCTTTTTGATGAAGGTCATCGGCGCGCTGCGGGCGTACACTTCGGGATCGTCGTAAACCGATTTTCCAAAAAAGGGAATCATCCACTGGTCGATTTTGTTTTCCCCGTAATAGCTGGACCAGTTGGCAATGCCGGCGCCGGCCACCGCCGCTTTGAAACGATTCGTCTGCGTCACTCCCCACATGGTCATATAGCCGCCGTAGCTCCAGCCCGTAAGGCCGAGCCGTTGTGGGTCAATCGGCGCGGTGCGAATCGCCTCGTCAATGCCCGCAAGATCGTCGCTCCAGTCGCCATATCCAAAATCCTTCACGTTTGCGCGCGTGAATTCCTCGCCTTCTCCGAAACTTCCGCGCGGATTCGGCAGCAACAGAAAGTAGCCGTGCGCCGGCAACGCCATCTCGTAGGCGTGAGCGCTCGGCCAACTGGGCTGAACTCCCATGCCGGGACCCCCGTGCACGCCCAGCACCAGCGGATAACTTTTCGATGCATCAAAATTTTTCGGATAGATCAACCAGCCTTGCACGTCAAATCCGCCATTCGACCAGTGCAAACTCTTTGCTTCTCCCCATTCCGGCTTTACGTCCTCGTTCCGGTGCGTCACTTGTTTCCACGCTCCGATCGTTCCGGCCCAGATTTCCGGCGGATCCTGGAACGAACTGCGCACGAATGCCGCTGTCTTGCCGTCGGGAGTCAGCGAAAGACTGGTGGACCAGAGGCCGCTGGTCAGCAACTCCGGCGCAAGATACAGGGAATTCGTCTGGCCGCTCTCCGGATCAATTCGCGCCACGCTGGATTGCCCGTCCACGTTTTCCATGTCGATGATCTTTGCGTCGCTGGTCCAGGCCACAACCACCGCCGAAGCCTTGCGGTCCGGCGTAATATTCCGCGGCACGCCTCCGGAACGCGAAATCAAAAACACATCGCCGCCCACGGAATCTTCGTCGCTCATCAGCCCTTCGATGAAAGCGATGCTCTGGCCATCCGGAGAAACTGCCGGGCGGGCGATCTGCAGTTTGGGTTTGTAAAGCGTTTGCATCTCTGCGGAAGCGATATCTACCGCGAGCAATTCCGCGATATACCAGTTGCTGTCGCCATTTCCCTTGGCGGCGGTCAACACGACGCTCTTGCTGTCCGGCGCCCAGTCGTACTCGTAAATGTAGGTGTCCGCCGGTGTGACCTGCCGCAAATTTCCCGTGGCCGCATCGACGATCGCCAGTCTCTGTTCGAAGAACGCGTCCTTGATTTCGCCCGTTTCCGGAGTTTCGGCAACCAGCGGCCCCGCTTCCCGGGTGGCGTTTTCGGTGAACAGCACGGCGAGCAATTTTCCATCCGGCGACCAACTCGTCCCCGCAAGAAAACCCTTCACGCTGGTCAGTTTGCGCGCTGGGCCGCCCGTTGCGCTCGTAACATAAAGCTGAGGCTGGCCGGATTTTGCGGCGTCGGAAAGAAACGCAATTCGCTTGCTGTCTGGTGACCACGCAACGCTGCCTTCACTAAAATGGGCGGTAGGCGCGCCGGCGGTCACACGCACCGGCTTACCCGCCGCGGAAGCGTCCTGCACAAAAATGTCTTGCTTGCCGGTGGGGGCGCCGTCTTCGTCTCCGCGAACTTCCACCCAAGCAACGCGTTTCCCATCGGGAGAGATAGCGGCCTGATCGAAATGCTGCGCTTTGAAGAGGCTCTGCTTCGGTTGTTGCGCCGCTGCTTTGGCCTGTGGCTTTGCAGTGGAGGAGGCTGGCTTGGGACTCTGTTGCGCGAGCACGCAAGTGCTCAACACGCACAGGCCCATCGCAAACGCCAATTTCTTCGATTCGAATTTCATTTGGATTCCCCCAAAGCGCGGCCGATGCAATCCCATACGGTATTCGGTTTCGCGCTGTGCCGCAACCCGAGAAACGAAAATCGGGCGGATCGCCCTGAGTGGCGATAGAATCGGCGGGACATTCACGGGAGGCGGCCATGTTTGACCGGCGAGATTTTATTTCTTCAATGATGGCAGTGGCGGGCGCGGCTCCGGCATTTTCGTGGAGTTCACCGGGCGAAGATCCGTTGGCCGGGATCCCCACAAAACTTCCCGACAAATCGCTCTACGACGCGAATGAAGAGGCATATTGGGCGGAACTTCGCCGGCAGTTTTTGATTCCTGAAGACGAAGTTTATTTGAATAACGGCACGGTCGGCTCTTCTCCGGCCCCCGTCTTGCGCGCGGTGTTTGAAGGCTATCGCGACGCCGAGCGCCTGGCGCAAACCGATCCTGAAGACTATCCGATTTGGGGCTACGCGTCGTGGAACCAGTTTCGCGACCCGCTGGCGGCGTTCCTCGGCTGCACCCGCGACGAGTTGGCGCTTCTTCGGAACGCCACCGAAGCCAACAGTTACATCGCCAACGGCCTGGACCTGAAGGCCGGGGATGAAGTCTTGATGACCGACCAGGAGCATCCCGGAGGTGAGCAACCGTGGAACCTCCGGGCCAAACGTTACGGGATCGTGGTGAAGAAAGTAACCTTGCCGAAGCCCGTGCCGAATGCGGCGGCGGTTTTGAATCTTTTCAGCGAGGCCATCACCCCGCGGACGCGTGTGATTTTTTTCAGCCACATCTCCACGGTGACCGGCGTGGTGCTGCCGGCGAAAGAATTGGCGGCCCTTGCGCGTTTGAAAGGAATCCTGTCGGCGGTGGACGGGGCACATGTGCCGGGCATGATGAAGCTGAACCTGCACGACCTGGGTTGCGACATGTACACATCCAGCCCCCACAAATGGCTTCAGGCGCCGAAAGGCAGCGGCTTTCTCTACGTGCGAGAGGAAGTGATCGACCGCATGTGGAACACCCTGGCCACGGAAGGCTGGGACAATCCGAAAATTCGCGCCGAACGCTTTCAACGCATCGGCAGTTCCAATGTGCCGGTTCTTTGCGGCTTACGTGCTTCGATT
>DATLVJ010000552.1:0-2694 GCA_035577585.1 Candidatus Limnocylindrales bacterium | reverse complement strand
AAGTCCGGACACTCGGCGGCGCACGCAATGTACAAGCGGCTGGAAGGGGCTTCGAGAGAGAAGGCCGGGCTGGTGGCTCAACAGGAGCTTGATAATGCGCAGGCAAGAGACCTTGAAGGGGAAGCGCAAGTTTCCAGCGCGGAGGCGTCGCTGAGCGCCGCGCAGCAGGCGCTTGAAGTGGCGGAAGCAAATCAGAAACAATTTGCGGCGCTCACAAATTACATGCGGATCACCGCCCCGTTCGCCGGAGTGGTGACGGCGCGTTACGCCGACACGGGCGCGCTGATCGCCGCCGGCACATCTTCAAGCACGCAATCCCTGCCGGTGGTGAGGCTGGCCCAGGTTTCCAAACTGCGATTGGTGCTGCCGATTCCTGAATCTTTGGCGGGACAGATTCACCTAGGGGACCCGGTAAAAGTGCATGTGCAGGCGTCGAATCAGGACATCGTCGGAAAAGTATCGCGATTTGCTCAATCGCTGGACCTGCAAACGCGGACGATGGAAACGGAAATCGATTTTGAAAATAGCGCCGAGAAACTGCTGCCGGGGATGTACGCGGAAACCGTCCTGCAGCTTTCCGACCGCAAAGATGTGCTTGTGGTGCCGATGGAGGCCGTTGTGCAGAACGCGGGTGAAGCCCGAATCCTGGTAGTGAACGGACAAAACATTGTGGAGGAGCGCAAGGTGAAGCTGGGGGCGCAGGGTAAATCCCGCGTGGAAGTGCTCTTGGGGTTGTCGGATGACGAGCGAATAATCGTGGGAAGCCAGAGCCAATTCCGGAGCGGTGAGAAAGTGGTTCCAAAAGAGATCAAGCTCGCCGACGCGGAAACAGAGGGCGCAAGCTGATGGCCGGTTTCTCAATCCGCAATCCATTTTTCATCATCGTTTGCTGCCTGATCATCGCAATTGTGGGAACAGTGACACTCGTGCGAATGCCGGTGGATTTATTTCCACCCATCAATATTCCCGTGGTGGTGGTGGCGACGTTTTATTCGGGGATGCCGCCGCAACAGATTGAAGCGAGCATCACGAACCCGTTCGAGCGATTTTTCACGCTAGCAAGCGGTGTGGACCACATCGAATCGCGGTCGCTTCCGGGCGTCAGCCTGGTGAAGGTGTATTTTCAGCCGGGAAGCAACGCGGATTCGGACGTGAGCACAATCGCGAACCTGGCGATGGCGCAATTGCGGCGGCTGCCGCAGGGAACGCTGCCCCCGGTAGTGTTGAAATTCGATGCGTCGAGCCTACCGGTCTGCTTGGTTACCCTGAAGGGGCAGGGGCTCAACGAAACGGACTTGCACGATCTTGGGCAATACAACGTGCGCAATCAGATCGCTAATGTGCCGGGCGCGTCCGTGCCGCAACCATTTGGCGGAAAGTACCGCCAGATCATGGTGTACGTCGATCCCCTCAAACTTGAGGCCCACCAACTGAGCCCAATGGACGTGGTGCGGCAGGTGAACGAGAGCAACCTGATCCTGCCGGCCGGCGACGTAAAAATCGGGCCGTTCGATTACAACCTTTATTCCAATGCCCAGGCAGCGAGCGCGAAAGCGATCAACACAATGCCGCTGAAGACGGTGGGGCAATCCTCGGTAATGGTGGCGGACATCGGCAAAGCGGTTGACGCCCAGGCGATCCAGACCAACATCGTTCGTGTGGATGGCCAACCATCGGTTTATTTGCCAATTTTGAAACAAGGGGGAGACACCAACACGATTGCAGTGGTGAACGGCATCCGGGAGGCATTGCAGCATCTCGTGGATATTCCCAAGCAATTGGTGACCCGGGTGGTGTTTGACCAATCGGTTTTCGTGAAAACCGCCATCAAAAATCTGATCAGTGAAGGAACCATCGGACTGGCGCTGACGGGCCTAATGATCCTGCTTTTCCTGGGGAGCATGCGCGCGACAGCCGCGGTGTTTCTATCGATTCCGCTATCCGCGCTGGCCGCATTTCTGGCAATCAATGCCGGCGGTGGAACGGTAAACACAATGGTGCTGGGAGGTCTGGCGCTGGTGTTTTCACGATTGATAGATAATTCGGTAATCGTGCTGGAAAACATTTTCCGGCACATGGAAATGGGCGAAACGCCGGAACAAGCGGCGGAAACGGGTGGGAACGAGGTAGCGCTCGCTGTCCTGGCAGCCACGCTGACCACGGCAATCGTTTTTTTCCCGGTCGTGTTTCTGTACGGCGTGAGCCGTTTTCTCTTTATGGCCCTGGCATCGTGCGTGGTGCTATCCCTGTTCGCTTCGTATTTTGTGGCCATGACTGTTGTGCCGCTGTTCTGCGCGAAGCTGATGAAGAAGGATCAAGCAGACGAAGAAGTGGGAGAAGGAGCGATCGGGGCGAGGTTAGGCAGCGTCGCCAAGAAATTCAATCACCACTTCGGGAGAATGCTTGAAAAATACGACCGGACACTGAGCACTTCGCTGCTGAAGCCGGCGGGAACGGTGCTCGGCCTTGCCGGAGGTTCTGTGCTGCTTCTGGGGATGTATCCCTTGCTGGGAGTATCGTTTTTTCCGCGGACGGATCCGGGGCAATTCGTGATCAACATGAAAGCGCCAAGCGGGACGCGGGTGGAACTTACCGAAGAGTACGTGAAGAAGGTGGAAGAGGTTATCCGAGAGGTGGTTCCGAAAAACGAATTGCAGATAGTGGTCTCGAACATCGGGATTACTCCGGATTTTT
>DATLVJ010000551.1:0-2089 GCA_035577585.1 Candidatus Limnocylindrales bacterium | reverse complement strand
TCCGGGACGCACGCCCACGTAGGTCATCACTCCGGCGAGCAACTCATCGCCACCGCTCCCGCCTTGGGTAGCTGAGGCAATGCGGTCATCCTGAGAGTGCCGCCAAGTTACGACAGGCCCGATAAACCATTCGCGGGCTACATTCTTTGATTCGTAAGGCCGGTAAGAAAGCCAGAAGCGGGACTCCAGATCGTCGCCCATGCGAGTTGCCTGCGTCCCTTGTGTACGCAAGAGGGCGTGGAAATCTTCATCCGCAACCAGACGTTTCAAATGGAAGAGTCCTGTGTAAGTCCAATTCGCGGCCAGGAAGAAATCGGTAGAACCCGAACCGGGTTGAAGAGTGGCGGGTAGCAGCCCGCGGGTTCCGCCGGCCAGATTGGTTTTGCCTGTCGGAAGCTTCGGTCCGAAAGTCAGTGAAACTTGCGTCGTCCCTCGCTCCGAATCACGCCGATAAAAGCGGTATTTGACCAACGCCATGGCATCGCCCAGGCCTGTTCCTCCAACAGATGGGGCGTTCGTGGGCCCGAAGCGATTCGTGACTACTGGAACGAGTATCGTCAAGTCAAAGTTTCGGTAGAAGCCCCACGTGAAATTGATGTCTCCCTCGTGTGAATAGGTTGGGCGCGCCGTTGGAGGAAAATTGCCCGGCGGCTCCGGAATCAATCCGCGCGTCGTGAAGACGGAATTGTAGGAAAGGAATCCACCGCCGGGGAATAACGGCGGCGCGGTTTCCGGGGCCGGACCTTGGGCCCGGACGGCTGTCGCGCAGAACAGCCATAAGAATGGCAGAGCTAAACAGGTAAATCGCACGGCTAGACATCGATTTCGCCTTCGCATGAATAGTTTCTCCAGTACAAAGAGGCATCTCGAAGCACACAAATGCTTCAGGTCGAGATTCGACTGGAGGCTGGACTATACGCGAAGTGGAAGTGAGGCGGGAGCGGAACGGGCGGGCGGAGCGTGGCAATGCGCCGCGATCAAGCGGTCAGAAGCAGCCAGGCCGTGAGATTCCAGAGTTGCCGGCTGCATGGTGACTACCAAGGGAGAGTAGGAGACGCCGTGTACTGAGGAGGGCTGCACAAAAGGCGCATGCATCGTTGGCATGGATTTGCAGCAATCCTGGCCGGTATGGCCGTGCGATGAGCACGGCATGGAATTGCAGCATTGCATCGCCTGTTCCGGTGTCGATGTGGCACCACAGTCGATTGCATAAGCGGGAAGAGCAACCGCCAGCAATGCTAAAACTATTTTTCTAGCCAGGCGCATCTTCAACAAGGTTAGATGCGCTGAGTTTCCGAGTCAAGCGAGCGAAACTTGAGCCTCCCGGCGCAACGCGCAACTCTATCAGGTGGGCATTTTCAGGAAGAAGTAGATGCCGAGGAAGAAGAAGACCAGGTCGGGGGACCAGGCGGCGAGCATGGGAGGGAGTTGGCCGATACCGCCCATGGCTTCGAGGAGCGCGGCGATGGCCCAGTAGCAGATGCCGATGGCAACGCCCAGTGCGATGCCGCCAATGGCGCCGCGGCTGCCAACGAGAATGGCGAAAGGAATTGCAAGCAACATGCTGATCGGGGCGATCAGCGGGTAAGCGATTTTCTTGTGCCACTGGACAGTGAGGGAAGAGACGTCAAAGCCGGCGCTTTGCAGGCCGTAGATGTAGCGTCGGAGGTCGCGCCAGCTCATCTGGAAAGCCTGGATCACTTCGCGATTGAAGTAGGAAGGCGGCTCAACGAGTTCGGGCAGCGAGGTGACTTTGAATGGCGCGTATTTTTCGACGGTGCCGCCGGAAAAATCGCGGACCCAGCCGGACTCGAGGGCCCAGGCTTTTTCGGTGTCCAGCCATTGTGCGCGGTTGGCGAAGACGCGGCGCTTCATCTGGAAGCTGACGGGATCGAGTTCGATGACGCTGAGTCCGCCGAAGAGTTTTTGCGCAGGATCAAAAATATCGTAGTTATAAACCTTGGAATTTTCCCCGAAAATCCAGCGCTGCGGGCGGGTGTAGGTCTGGGCGGGCCTGCCTTTGATCTGGTTGCGCAGCGCATCCTGGCGCTGGTTGGCGTAGGGAAGATAAGTGTCGTCGAGGACGAGG
>DATLVJ010000550.1:0-12556 GCA_035577585.1 Candidatus Limnocylindrales bacterium | reverse complement strand
CCTTCCCCCGCCGTCAATCAGCAGCGTGCTCCCTTTGGGCGATATCACCAGAATCGAATCCCCCTGCGCCACGTCCAGTACATCCACTTCCAACGACCCGCGCTCCACCACCGCAGCGAAGGGATACGTCGCAATCACCAGCGAAGCGATCAACAATCCTGCGGATCCAAACAACTTCAATCGCCGGCCAAACTCTCCTCCGCTCCGCAGCGCCACGCCCAGCGCGATCCCGCAAACAAAAAACAAAATCGTTACCCACGCTGCAGGCCCTGGAATCCGGTAACTCCCATGCGTGAATCCCGCAAACCACCCCACAACATGCCCCTGCAACGCCACCAGCCACCCCAGCGGCACAGCCAGCACCCGCGCGATCGGTGGCGCAACCACCGCGCCGCCCAATGTGAAAAATCCCAGCGGAACAATCACTCCCGTCAACGGCACCGCAAACAGATTCGCCAGCGGACCCATCAACGTCACCCGGTGAAAATCCCTCGCCATCAAAGGCAGCATCCCGAATTGCAGCACCATCGAAAGCACAATCATCTCCGCGCCCCGCAGCACCCATCCAAGTCCCCTCACCCCAAAATCCTGCGCCCACTTCGCACCCTGCGCCGATAATTTGGAACTCATCGCCGCCACTGCCGCCCTCAAATCTAGCCGGAACTGCGCCTGCCTCGCCGAATACGCTCCGTCCCGCGTCACATCCCGCCATCCATACAGCGCTCCCACATACGGCTGCACCTGCTGCTCCATCCACGGCACCGCAATCCCCGCAATGCATCCAATCGCCAGAAACGACAGCTGAAAGCTCGTATCAAACAGTTCCGCCGGCTTCGCCACCAGCAGCGCAATCGCCGCCACCGCCGCCGAATTCAAAATCTCCAGACGCCGGTAAAAAAATCCCGCCAGCACCACAATCCCCGTCATCAACCCCGCCCGTAATACCGGCGCTCGCTGCTCCACTACCGCGATGTACGCAATCAGCGCCGTCAGCAGCAGCATTGTCGCCAACGTCCGCGGCAATCGCAGCCGATTCCCCAGCCAATACAAAAAGAACGCCAGCGCCCCCACATGCAGTCCCGCTACCACCAGCACGTGAAACACGCCCGTCTTCTGAAAATCCAGCGACTCCGTCTGATCCACAAAACTCCGGTCGCCCAACAGCATCGCCCTCAAAATTCCCGCCGTCTGCGGCGCATCCGGATAAAGCGCATCCAATCGTTCACGCAACAAAGCCCGCAATCGCGCCAGCCGCGTCCCCATCGTCGCCGGCGACTCCGAAATCCGCTCCAGCAGGGAACTAGCCCGCAACGTCGCCAGCAAATGAATATTCTCCCGCGCCAGATATTCCCGCCGGTCAAACGCCCCGGCATCCCGGAACACCAGCGGCAGCCGCGCCTGCGCCATTACCGACACTTCATCCCCCGCATGCACTTCCGGCAGCGCCTCGCCTTCCTTCGGCGTAAACCCAATCCGCATCCCGCCCGTAACCGGAATCATCCCCGCGGCAGTTTCCACTCCCGAAAGCTCCATTTCCAATCCCACGCCCCACGGCAGCCGCGCCGGCTCGCCCCGCAAATGCCCGTACCACCGCAGCGGCGTCTTCAACTCAATCTGCCCCGCCGCAATCCGGCTTAAAACGTGCCCCGCCGGCAATGGCCGCGAAGCAACACTCATCCCCACAACACCCAGGCACAACCATCCCAGCAGCGAAAAAATCGCCGCCGTCCAAACTTTCGTGCGCCACGCAGACCACAACGCCGCAATCAACAGGAAAAAAACAACCAGGCAGGAAATTCCTAAAACACTTCGCGACAGGTGCAACTCCCGGCCGAGCAGAATGCCGCCCGCAAACGCGGTGGCAATCGCTACGGCCGGTATCCTCATGTCACTCTTCGCAACCTCACCAAGGTCTCGATGTGATACGTCTGCGGAAAAAGATCAAACAGCTGCAATTCAGATAGCTCGTAGCGATGCACCGGCGCCGTCTCCGTCTGCTGTTTCCTCTCCGTACCCGTTAACACCGCCAAATCCCGCGCCAGCGTCGATGGATCGCACGAAAGATAAACAATCTCCGGCGCTCCCAGATTCGCCAGCCGTGCCGCCGTCTCCGCTCCCAATCCCGCCCGCGGCGGATCCAGCACCACCAGCTCCGGCTGCTCCGTAAACTTCTTCAAAAACTCTTCCACATGCTCGTTTTCCGAAACCACTTCCACGCCCGCCGCCTTCACGTTCTCCCGCAAATCCTGCGTCGCCGCCAGGTTCGCGTCCACGCTCATCACCCGCGAAAACGCCTTCGCCAGCGGTATCGTGAAAAATCCCACCCCCGCATACAGGTCCAGTGCAAACCCGCCCTTCCGCCCGCCCACCACCGCCTGCATCAACTCCTCAATCAAAAACCGGTTCACCTGAAAAAACGACAGGTGATTCACCCGAAACGTGAATCCACCCGCCTGCTGCTCCAGATAACCCGGCCCGAACAACTCAAACTTATTCTTGCTCTGATCCAGCAGCAGCAAACTCTCCAGATTCGGCAGCGCCCCCCGGAAATCCGCAATCAACCCCTTCGCCGGTTTCACAAATCGCTCGAACGCCGCATTCAACGCAATCTTCGTATCCGTCGAATCCGCGAACGCCTCTATCTCAAGCAACCCCGTCGGCAAAGTGTTCGCCCGCGCCATCTCCTGCAATTTCAGAAACGTTTCATGCAAAGCCGGCGACAGCACCGGACACTGGTCCACCGGCACGATGTGCGCGCTCTCCGTCTGAAAATATCCCAGCGCCCGCGGCAACGCCTCCCGGTAAGCCCATTGCGCCCGGTTCCTGTACCCGTAAGGTTTCGCGGTTTGCTCCGCGATCGCCCCGTTCCACGAAATCCCTCCCAGCCGCGAAAGCGTCTCTTTCAAAATCTCTTTCTTCAGCCGTACCTGCTCTGAAATCTCAATGTGCTGGTAATCGCAACCCCCGCACACCTGAAAATGCGGGCATATAGCCGAAATCCTCGCCGCCGCGGCCTGCTCCACTTTCACCAGATTGCTGTGGATCAGTTTCTTCTTCCGCGTCCGCACCGCCGCCCGCACCTGCTCCCCCGGCAGCACATACGGCACAAATACCGTATTCCCGTCGGCGTGCGCCAATCCCTCCCCGCCATAAACCAGCTTCTCAATTGATAATAGTAACTCATCAGCCATAATTGTCCACTCTCATTCTTTTTCTCGTCTTTGTAGCGGCCGCCTTCCGAGGCTGGCGCCTTTTGATGTCACGCTAAACTCGTTTGACCGTGGGGAACCGGATCTATGCAAAATAAAACAAACTCAACCGCGGCACTCGATACTCATCCAATAACCGCTTCTGCAAATATTGCTTCTCCACCACCGCCAATTGCTCTGCTTTCATTTTGCGCCGATACGCCGCCAATTGCGAATCCACCTCGCGCCGTATCTTCAGCATCAACTCCTCGCTCGCATTGCTCATCAACGCCGCATGCAGCTTCTCGTCCAGTATCGTCAAACGCCTCTCCAGGTCTTCCAGATCCACCTGTCCCGGCGCCTCCAGCAGCGTCATCGCCCCGAAAAGGGAATTCACCGCTTGCGCGATCAAGTCTCCTAACCCCGGCTGCGATTCGCTCACCCGCTCCACAGCTTTCCTCAACAACTTCATATTGCTTTCCAGGTAAGCTCGCACATCTTCCCGTGAAAACGCCTCTTTCCCCGCCGCCCTGGTTCCATTCGCAGGCTGCGCCCCCGCCCCCGCCTCTATGCTCTCTTCCGCTGCTTCCAGCACCGCGTCCGTGCAATACGCCAAACTCTTCAGCGGCTTTCCCGCACCCCGCCGCGACCTCTGATAACTCTCAAATGCCCGGTCGATCCCCTTCAGCGCCGCTTCCAGCGACACCCCAGCCTTCTGCCAGGTCTCCATAATCGCCCAATCCAGCGGCGACACCAGCAAGTGCGCCCCGCGCTTCTTCCAGAAATGTTCCTCAATTTCCGTGAAGTAATTAAAGTAGTTCCAGTTTTCCATTTTGAGTGCGAAAGCGAAGCTTTCGCCTTTACGGTGCAAACAAAACTACCCAAACGATCCTATCGCCCCAATCTCAACCGTTCTTCCAACTCTTCCCGCTGCGCCCTCAGCTTGCCCTGTCCGATTTTGCGAAGTGCGCCTCTCCGTTATTCCTCTTCTCCCAAACTCTTAAACTCTTGAACTCTTCAACTTTCAACTCCTTCTCACCCCTCCCGCCGCCTCCCCAACCTGATTCCTCTCCCAAATCAACCGCAACCCCGTCAACGTCAAAAACTCATCCACATGCTGAATATGTTTCGTCCCTTTCGCCACCAGCCGCGCCTGTCCCCCCGTCGCCACCACCGTCGCCTCGCTCTTCAACTCCGCCTTCATCCGCGTCAACATCCCATCCACCATATCCACCGCGCCGTAATAAAGCCCGGCCTGCATGTGCGTCACCGTATTCGTACCAATCACTTTTCCCGGGTCCTTAATCTCCACTCGCGGCAACCGCGCCGCCCTGCTGAACAAAGCCTCCGACGCAATCCCAATCCCCGGCGCAATGACCCCGCCCAGGTATTCACACTTCGCCGATATCGCGTCAAACGTAATCGCCGTCCCAAAATCAATTACGATGCACGGTCCCCCATACTTGTGAAACGCCGCCACTCCATTCACAATCCGGTCCGCTCCCACCTCCATCGGATTGTCTACCAGCACCGCCATCCCGGTCTTCACCCCGGGCTCAACAAACAGCGCCTTCTTCCCAAGATAAATTCGCGACATCTCCGCCAGAGTCCAATTCACCGGCGGCACCACCGAGCTGATCATCACTCCGGTAATCGCTTCCTGATTCAACCCCGCAAAAGAAAACAAATTCCGCGTCAGCACGCCATACTCATCCACCGTCTGCGCCCGCGCCGTCGTCAACCGCCAGTTCGCGATCAACTCCTCCCCGCGAAACACTCCCAGCACCGTATTCGTATTCCCCACATCAATCGTCAGCAGCATCCCATCCCCGTAGCGGCCACCTTCAGGTGGCCCCGCCTTCCCGTTTCCGAATCACCGCGAGGTACTCTCTTCTGAACCACCCATCACATTCTGAATGAATCGCCAGGCCCAAGCGCCGGAGGCGCGGAAGAACTTTGCCCAGCGCGTAAGCGCTGGGAACGTATCGCTTAAATTGCAAGCCCCGGAGGGGCGACACTTTTATCGATATCCAGCCCTACTTCACCTCGCTCACATCCCCCGCAATCACCGTAACGCTCCCCCCATCCTCTTTCTTCACAATCAACAATCCCTCCGCGCTCAATCCGTCCGTCGTCCCCACAAACGTCTCCCGCCCCGTATCCACCCTCACCCGTTTCCCATTCGCAAATCCCGAAACCAATTCAAACCTCTGCACCACATACGGCGCTCCCTCCCGCAAAAATCGATTGTAGTCGGTCTCAAACTGGCTCAGCAACTTCACCAATACTTCCAACCGCGAATGCGATTGTCCCGTCTCTTTCCGCAATGATGTCGCAGTCCCCGCCAGCTCCCCCGGAAACTTCTCCTGCCCCACATTGATCCCGATCCCCACAATCACAAACCGCACCGCGTTCGGCTCCGCATGCATCTCCGTCAAAATCCCGCCCAATTTCTTTCCGTTCAGCAGCAGATCATTCGGCCATTTCAATTCTGCCGCCAACCCCGTCTGCGCCAGCACCGCCGTATGCGCCGAAAGCCCCGCCAGCATCGTCAGCAGCGGCGCCTGCACCGGCGACAGCTTCGGCCGCAGCAGCAGTGTCACGTACAGCCCAACACCCCGCTCCGAATGCCAGCTTCGCCCCGCGCGCCCTCGCCCCGCCGTCTGCTCCTCCGCCAGCACCACCGCGCCTTCCGGCTCGTCCGCGTACCCCAATTCCATCGCCACGCGATTCGTCGAATCCGTCTTAAAAAAGTGGTACACCCGCTTCCCGAACAAACTGCCCTTAAGCCGTTTCCTCACCAGGTCCGGCGTCAAAATGTCGGGAACTTTTTCCAGGAAATACCCTGTCCGCGGCTGCCCCTTCACCCGCACGCCCAACTCGCGCAACCGCTCCACCCACCGCCACACCGTCGAACGAGACATCCCCGTCTCGCGCGCAATCCGCGCCCCGCTAATCACAATCGTAGCGTTCTCGGAAAGCAGCGTCAGCATCGCCGCCAATCGCCGGTCCGTCGTCCCGGGAAGGGAATCCGCCTGCGCCCTCAAGCCATATTCCTCTGAATCACGCGACTAGCTTACTCACCCACTCCCCACTCCACAAGCCCGCGCGCCCCGTCCCTCGTAGGGCCCGCCTTCTTTGTGGCACAGCCATTCCTGGCTGTGCTCTTGGGTTTTCTCTTTCCGATTCCGTCATCCCGACCGGGACGGCCCGATTTTCTCTTCCGCGCCGTTTTGTGGCGCGTCGAGCCGCGCAGTGGAGGGACCATGGCAACCAACGATGTGCCTAATGATTTTCTCCGTGCTCTCTGTGCTCTTCCTCTGTGCCCTCTGTGTTAAACCTCTTTTTCTTCAACTTCTGAACTCTTGAATTTCTAAACTCTCGAACTTCCTCCCGCCCTCACCCCTCCAACTGCCCCTTCCTCGTGACCATCTTCCCCAACTCCACTTTCTGCCCCGTCAACATGTCTTCCATCTCCCGAATAATCTTTTCCGGCGCCTTACTCCGAAACGTCTCATTCCCCAACTGCTTCTCCTTCGAAGCAATTGCTTTCTCCAACCCCTCGATCTCTTTTGTCAGTCGCGCCAACTCCGCCGCCACATCCACCGTTTCCTCAACATACGGAATCCGCAAATCAAATTCCGCCGTCGACCTCATTCCCCCGCCGCCCTCGCCCAGCTTTCCCGCCATCAACCGCAACTCCGTCAACAATCCCAGCCGCTGAATTGCTGCTAGATTCGCTTCTATCACTTCACGAATCTTCGCATCCCCACTCGCAAACTCCGCCGCAACCTTCTTCTTCGGGTCCAACTTCATCTCCGACCGCACCGTCCGGAATCCCTGAATCACTTCCTGGATCAACCCAAACTCTCCCAGCGCCCCCGCATCTTTCCACCCCGCCCGCGCCTCAGGAAACGCATCCAGCGCAATCGACTTCGCCCCCGGCTTCTGCGGCAACTGGTGCCACAACTCCTCTGTCAAAAACGGCATGAATGGATGCAGCAGCCGCAGCGCCGCATCAAATCCCGCGAACAAATTCTTCCACGCCACATCGGCCCGCCCGCGATCCGCATTCTGCAAATCCGGCTTCACCCACTCGATGTACCAGTCGCAAAAATCTCCCCAAAAAAATTGATAAACCGCCTGCGCCGCCTCATGAAACCGGTAATTCCCCAGCGCATCGTTCACCGTCTCCACCGTCACGGCAATCCGCGCAAACAACCACCGGTCTGCCAAGGGTACGGCGCCCGCATGTGCGTACGGAGCCTTCTCCCGCACGGACGGCGCCGCAAGCGCCTCCATCGACGCCCCGCCCTCCTCATACTTATCCAGATTCACAAACAAAAACCGCGCCGCATTCCATATCTTGTTCGCGAACGACCGCGCCCCCAGCAACCTATCATCCGACAGCACAATGTCCGTCCCCGGCGCCGCCATCGACGCCAGGCAAAACCGCATCGCATCTGTCCCATACTGCTCATTCAGCGCCACGGGATCGAGGCCGGTCCCCTTCGACTTCGACATCTTCTCCCCGCCTGCCGTCCGCACCAGTGAATGCAGGTACACCGCGCGAAAGGGAACTTGCCCCGTAAAATGAATCCCCAGCATGGCCATCCGCGCTACCCAGAAAAACAAAATGTCGTACCCGGTAATCAGCAAGCTCGTTGGGTAGTATTTCTGATAATCCGCCGTCTTTTCCGGCCACCCCAAAGTCGAAAACGGCCACAACCCCGAACTGAACCACGTGTCCAGCACATCCGGGTCCTGCTTCAACTCACCTCCGCCGCACTTCCCGCACTTCGCCGGTTCCGTGCGCGCGACAATCACCTCTCTGCACTTCCCGCAATGCCACGCCGGAATCCGGTGCCCCCACCAGAGCTGCCGCGAAAGCGTCCAGTCCCGGATATTCCTCATCCAGTTGAAATATTCCTGCCGCCGGTTCTCCGGCACGATCAAAATATCTCCGCTCTCCACAGCCGCAATCGCCGGCTCCGCCAGCGGCTTCATCCGGCAAAACCACTGCGTCGACGCCCGCGGCTCCACAATCGTTTTGCTCCGCTCGCAAATCCCGATCGCGCTCACATGATCCGTAATCTTCTCCAGCAATCCCTGCTCTTTCAAATCGATCACAATCTTTTTTCGCGCCGCAAAACGGTCCAGCCCCGCATACGACCCCGCGTGCGAGTTCATGTGCCCGTCGTCCGTCATCACGTCAATCTGCGCCAGCCCGTGCCGCTTGCCCACCTCAAAATCGTTCGGGTCATGCGCCGGCGTAATCTTTACCGCCCCAGTCCCAAACTCGCGGTCCACCATCTCATCGCCAATAATCGGAATCTCCCGGTTCATCAGCGGCAGCAGCACCTTTCGACCGATCAGATGCTTGTACCGCTCATCCTCCGGATGCACCGCCACTGCCGTATCCCCCAGCATCGTCTCCGGCCGCGTCGTCGCCACCGTCAGAAACTCCGCGCCGCTCGCCAGCGGGTACTTGATGTGCCATAGATGCCCAGGCCGCTCCTCGTGAATCACTTCCAGATCGCTCAACACCGTCAAACACACCGGGCACCAGTTCAGCAGCCGGTTGTCTCGGTAAATCAATCCCTCTTCATACAGCCGCACAAACACTTCGATCACCACGCGCGAAAGCTCCGGCGAAAGCGTAAATTTCTCCCGCGACCAGTCGCACGACTCCCCAATCTGCTTCATCTGCCGCTGAATCGTTCCGCCGCTCTCTTCCTTCCACTGCCATACCCGCTTGATGAACTCCTCGCGCCCCAAATCCCGGTAATTGATCTTCTTCTCCGCCAGTTGACGCACCACCACCCGCTGCGTCGAAATTCCCGCATGATCCGTCCCCGGCAAATACAGCGTGTTGAACCCTCGCATCCGGTGCCACCGCGTCAAAATATCGATCTCCGTGTGGTCCAGCATGTGCCCGATGTGCAGCGACCCGGTCACATTCGGCGGCGGAATCACAATCGAAAACACAGGGCCCGGCTTCCCGGGGTCGGCCTTGAACAACTCCTCCTTCACCCAGTATTCCGCCCAGCGCGGTTCAATCTGTTTCGGTTCGTAACCTTTGGCAATTTCCCGCGGCATCTCGATGCGTTCTCCCAGTCTTCCCGCGCACCACCACAAGGCGCGCCCCAATCCCAACAAGGTAATCTTTGAATATAAGGTCACCCCGCAAGCGCCGTCAATTCGCGCAACCGCGCGTCCGCCAGTAGGCTTCCAACTTCATAAGTTGTGGGGAGCTACTTGGAAACCCTGCAGTTACCCCGGCGAATTCGGCCCCGCCAGGAACCCGCCATCCAGCACCAGCGATTGCCCTGTCATGAACGACGCCTTCTCCGAACACATCCACACCACCGCCTCCGCCACTTCCATCGGCTTCCCAAAACGCCCGATCGGGTGCAACCCAATCGCGTACTTCTTCATCTCCGGCGCCCCGAAAATCCGCTCGCCCATCGGCGTTTCGATCACTGCCGGGCACACCGCGTTGATCCGGATCCCATTTTTTGCGGTTTCCAAAGCAGCCGCCTTCGTCAACCCAATCACCCCGTGCTTGCTCGCGCAATACGTCGCCGCTCCCGCGGACCCGATCCAGCCCGCCACCGACGCCATGTTTACAATCGCCCCGCCCCCGCCCTGCTTCAGCATCTGCCGGATTTCATGCTTCAGGCAAAGCCACACGCCTTTCAAATTAATGTCGATCGTGCGATCCCACTCCGCTTCCGATTGTTCTGTGATCGGAATCCAGCTTCCCTCAACTCCCGCATTATTAAACGCCACATCCAACCGCCCGAACTTCTCCACCGTTTTTCCCACCATCGCCTCAACATCCGTCGCCCGCGATACGTCCGCTTTCACAAACAATCCCTCGCCGCCGGCCCCGCGGATTAGCTCGACCGTTTCCTTTCCTTCCACCTCGCGCCGCCCCGCAACCACCACCTTCGCCCCTGCCTTTGCAAATAGTATCGCTGCATCCCGCCCAATTCCTGACGTCCCGCCGGTCACCAACCCCACTTTGCCTTTCAATTCCGTTGTCATAATTTCCTCTCACGAATCTGGCCCTTTCCGCGGGAACGCCCCGCGGTAAGCCGGGCAGCGAAGGCTCCGCCGCGTTCGCGGAGCATATCCTCCCCCCATCCCTTACGCAATCGGCAAATCGGCCGTCCGTATGTGAGTCAGTCCACTCCAAAAGCAAAAAGGCCACCCAAAGGTGGCCTTCTTGAAAAATAATTGCTCTAATCTAAAATTTATTTCTTCGAAGCCAACTCATCCTTAATCAACGCCTCAATCACCGGTTTCAAAATCTCCTGCGTCACCCGTTGCAGCACGTCCGGACTCATCTTTGCCACCACCCGCGCCACTAATGCGTCCATATCCGGTGCCTCAACCGCTGCCGCTGGTTCCGCGTGATGAATTTCAACTTCCGCCGAGTGCGTCTCGGCCTGCGAAACCAAACTCGACTCCTGCTCCGTCGGCGTCTCCTGCGTTTCATTCATTTCCGCGGGTGCGCTCGAAGCATAGGCCGATTCCGTCGACGTTTCCGGAGCCGAAAAATCCAGCGCGGGAAGTTCATACGAGCTTTCCGTGCTCTTCGTCTCGCCGCTCTCCACGCTTCCTGCCGCCGGCGCTTCGGTCACCTCGGCTCGTTGCTCCTGGCTGACCTCGGAAGTCCCATGGAACGATGTCTCTTCCACGAATTCATTCACGATAGCGCTCGGCGCTTCCGCCGCTGGTGATTCCTGCAAAAATTGCGCTGCTTCGGCAATGCTGGGTAATGTGGAAGGTGCCGGTGCATCCCACGTTGCCGCCAACAGCGAAGCTTTCTTCGCTTCCAGCTCCCAAGGCGTATCCGTGACGCTCGCCCAGTTCGCCGGACCTGCCGCCTCCGTTGTTTGAGGCAGCGGTTCAATCACCGTCGCATTCGCATCCATGGGGGCAACCGCTTCCGCGGTCTGCCCGTTCGCTTCCACAATCTTTTCCTGTACCGTCGTCGCCAGCGCTGCCGCCCACGCATCTCCTGCAAACGGTGCCGGTGCTCCGAGCGGTTTATGCTCCAGTGTCGAAACTCCTACCCGCGGCGCATTCGCCACTTCTTCCACAGGAGTTGCTTCCACCGGCGTCCACTTGTGCCCCGCGGCGCCATTTGCCGGCGAGCTTCCGTGAAACGCCTCCTCCCGCCAATCCTGCCCCTTCGCGTTGGCCTCGGAAGTTGCGATCTGCTCCAGTGACTCTTCCAGTCCTGCGGGCCGCCACGCCGCGTGCCCGGATTCCTCTCCCTCTTCCTCTTCTTCCACTTCGTCCGATTCGCTCGCCGTGCCCCAATGTCTCGCCGCTTCCAGTGCTTCGGATGGCTTGGCGGTGAACGCAATGTCATCTTCAACTTCCGGCGTTTCCAGCAGGCTTCCAAATGCCAGCGGCTCATTCCCGGCCGCAAACTTCACCGAAGCCGGCCCCGGCTTCGAGAAAGAACCCAATACAGGTTCCGCCTCCGCTTCCGGCACTGCCGTCACAGCCGCAAGTTTTGCACTCGCCACTGGACCCAAAACCTCTTTCGCTACCCGCGCTCCGCCCAGCGGGGCTTTTTCCGCCGTTTTCTCCGCCGCCGCAGGCTGTTTCTCCAGCGAAACACCCGCCCGCTGCAGCGCGGACTTCACCATCGAAATCAAGGGATCTGGCGGCACAAACGGCTTTTTCAACACGCCATCCGCGCCCACTCGCTGCGCTTCCTGCTCATCCAGGGGATCGAACGCTCCCACCAGCAGAATTACCGGAATATGACATAGCGCTTTATCGTCTTTGACGTACTTGCACACTTCATACCCATTGCGCACGGGCATGAACACGTCCGCCAAAACCAGGTCCGGGCGGATATCCGATATCTTCCGCACCGCTGCTTCACCGTTGCCTACGGCGACGACGTCGATGCCCTGATCTTTCAGGGCCAGCCCGACCATCTTTTGTATATTGCTGTTGTCGTCCGCAACCAGAATCTTGGCCACCGAACGTCCTCCAGACACCCATTCCAACCGGGAGACAGGGATACAAAATGTATTGGAGCACCGAGCGTTGATGCCGTCAATCAGGACAAATACGAGTGTGTCGGAAGCGGCTATGCTTTGTGCCGAACAATCAACCTGTACCAACGGACAAGGGGTTCGCCGCTTTCATTCCCGTTTTCCGCCTCTGTACCGGCCACTTTCAAGTGGCCCCGCCTCGATCCAGGGGCGGCTTCGCGCCGCCTTCTTGCTTTTCTCTTCTCTTTACAGGCGAGGTGCTAGCCCCCTCCCGCCTCTGTAGCGGCCGCCGTCTGCGGCGGGCGCATTTCCCGTTTCACTGACCCTGAAGTCGGCCGCGAA
>DATLVJ010000549.1:0-3464 GCA_035577585.1 Candidatus Limnocylindrales bacterium | reverse complement strand
ACTCGAAAGGGGCTGCATACCGTGAACAGCGAAATTCTATCTCTAATCTCATACCGGGGACAAGGCGGCACATTTCCAAGCGCTTGCGAGAGCAAACAACTCGATACGTGCCGACAAAATTCAAGTTAGTGTAAATGTTCGTAGATGGCGCGCGCTTCGCGAAGCCTTTTCAGCACGAGCTCTTTTTCCGTAGTGGAATTCCAGTCCGGGTACTGCGAGGTGATTTCTGTGGTCCGGTCGATCCACGCCTCGAAATATTCGGCGTCCTTTCTGGAATAGGCGCACTTGCCCGCAACTGTAACGTAAACGGGGCTTGTCGTCGCGTAAGTGTAGTTGTCCATCACCGGGTACTCCGTTGTCTCGCTCCAGGCCCGGAGAACGCACCAGCCGCTTTCTGAAAGCGGCAGCGTGCCGCTGACGTCGGCGGACTCTTTTGCCGCGTCGGTCGCCAATGTTTTCACCATTTTTCCATTGCAGACGATCTCGAGGTGATCCACGGGTACAATCGAGCGCAATTTCGCGCTGAAGGCAACTGCCGGTTGCGGAGAATCAAACTTCAATTCGCTTCCGACCATCTCTCCGCCCAACTTAAATTCGATCAGCGGTCCATTTGTGGCAAATGTCCGGCCCAGTTTGATTCCCTCCAACCACTCCTTCAGGTTCAGCGGCCAAACGGGCACCCACACGTACACGCGATCGAAACCCACTCCGCCGCGAATGGGGGCAGCGTAGTTCGGCATTGCATCCGTGCCCGCCCCTGCGGGAAGCCGAAACCCCAAATTCAACAGCTTGTACCAGACTTCCGCCGTGGACTTGTGATCGCTGAATCCCACGATCTCCATGTAATCCAGTTTTCCCAGCGCTGCGTCCTCGGGCAATTCATCGGTGATTTTCTGCGCTGGTTTTGCAAAGGGATCCGGCACCGCATCAAACGGGTGTACTTCGCCGACCAAAGCACCCTGGGCGTGCGCCGCGTCGTAAACGTCCGCATTCATCGGAAACAAACTTGCTGCAGCGGTGTTCGGATATCCCGCATAGCCAGGAAGCAGCAGGTGAGTTTTTATGTCCAATATCCCGCGGTGTCCCCAATAACTCGTATGAAATTCCTGTCCCCGCAGGATTGCACTATCTCTCCCCGGGATGGCGTCGGAACTCGCTTCGCTCGATGCAATGTCGGGGAATCGCTGTTCCTTGTTGACGATCAGATTGTTTACAACCTCCAGATCCTCGCTCTCAGCCTGAACTTGCAAATCCTCGGTGCTTGCTTTGTAAGCCCCGCCGTAATTCATGTGAACGTGCATATCGCCGCTAACCCAATGTTCTTGCGTGTCGCTTCGCCAGTTGTTTTTCGACAGTGTGATTTCAACTCTCTTCGTTTGGCCTGGCGAGAGTTCGACAAACCTGCGATCCACCTTGCTCTCCAGGCCCCTGGCCACCTCTATCCGGTACTTGCCGGCGGGAACATCCATCGAGAAGCCTCTGAATGTCGAGTAGAAATAGTGCCGTTCAAACGGAAGTTCCGACCGGTCGAATCCGTCGTCGGCATGAATGCCAGCGTCATCCGGCGCATGAAAGCGGCCCTGCTCGTCAGTAACAGAGACCCTTGCGTAGGCATGCTTACCCTTTTCCTTGATGTCAATTTCCAATAAAGCCGAAGCGCGGAGAAGTTTTCGATTGTGCAAATTCAGTTCGTAGGTTGCGCCCAAGGGGGTTTCGCGAATCGCAATACTCGGATTTCCTCCATGGTTGGAAATAAAGGCAATTTTGTTTCCGTCCGGCGACCACCGCGGATTGGTTTGGTCCCAATCG
Organism: Candidatus Limnocylindrales bacterium; assembly: GCA_035577585.1. Lineage (GTDB taxonomy): Bacteria > Acidobacteriota > Terriglobia > Acidiferrales > UBA7541 > Acidiferrum. The sequence continues at coordinate 1,655 of DATLVJ010000549.1, read as the reverse complement.
CCGTAAGAAAGCGGAAACGCGTCGCCGCCCTTTGCCGGCATCACCCACAAGTTTTGCCACTGCCGGCCAAGGTAAGAGCTGTAAATCATGCGGGAGCCGTCGGGAGAAAAATCGGGGCGGGCTTTCCAGCTGGTTTCTTCGTAATGAATTTCGCGCGCTTCGGCGCCGGGTTCCGCCTTCATCAGCCAGAAGCCGCCGGTGCCGTGAATGTGGCCATGATTAGACACGAAGAGAATCTCTTTGCCGTCGCGCGCCCAGGCCGGATTAATTTCCATGTCATAGGCGCTGTAGTAGTAGCGGCGCAGGGAACTCTTCGTTTCACCGGTGAGGCGCGCCACATTTTCCAGCGCCCCGTTTTTGACTTCGGCCGCGAAAATGTGGAAGCGACGGTTGAATTGAGTGGAAACCCACGCGATCTTTTTTCCGTCAGGGGACCATCGCGGCTCCACATTAACGGCACCACCGTTCGTCAACTGGACTGATTTCCCCGTTGCTAGATCAAGCAGCCACAACTCCATCGCGTCTTTCTGGTAGGAAACGTAAACTACGCTTTTCCCGTCCGGCGACCAATCGGGCTGGTAGTCGTAGCCGGATCCATCCGTCAGCTGCGTTGCTTCGGTGGAATCCAGCTTCTGCCTCCACAGGGAGCCTGCCATCGAATAGATCAACTCCTTCGAGTCCGGACCCCAGCTCAAGCTGCTCGGCCCGCTGGTCAATTGCGGCAGATAAAGTTCGCGGTAGTAATAAGGATGCGGTTCATCAATCTGCGGAAGAACAGGACGGCGCTGGGCGAACGTGGGAACCGTAAAAAGAACGAAGAGCAGATACACAAATTTCGGGATTCGCGTCAAAGGAATCCTCCCGGACGGCATAGTACGTCAAAAAAGAAAAGGGCGCAGCCTCGCCGCGCCCTATCCTGTGAAATTCGCCGCCTTCTTCTCCGAAAGTTAAAACTATCAACTTGGAACTAACGACTTCAAATCACGCCAGCCCCAGCTTCGACAGCGGCATCTCCCTCAACCGTTTTCCCGTGGCCGTAAATATCGCGTTGTACAGCGCCGGAGCAAACGGCGGCAAGCCGGGTTCGCCGATGCCGGCGGGCGGCGCATCGCTCGGAACGATGTAAACGTTTGTCTCGCGTGGCGCCGCGTTCATCCGCGCCACCTGGTATGAATCGAAGTTGGACTGGTCAATGACGCCGTTGGTGGCGGTGATTTCCCCGTACAGCGCGATACTTGTCCCCATCGTCGCCGCACCTTCAAACTGCTGGCGGATGGTAGTCGGATTTACGATCGTCCCGGCATCCAGTGCCGAATCCACGCGATGAATCTTCACCTGGCCGTCCTTCACTTCGGCTTGCACAACGGTTGCGACATACGTCAGGAAGCTGCGATGCACGGCGATTCCCATTCCTAAACCATTGCCAAGCTTTTGCTTACCCCATCCGGATTTCTCCGCCGCCAGCTGCACGACGCGGCGCAACCGGGCGACGTCGATCGGATACTGCTCGTAGTCGCCGTCGTAGTTCGTGTAATCCTTCGGCAATTCGGTCTTCGGAATTATCCGGTCGGGGCCCAGCAGCGCCAGGATGTAATCCACCTGGTCTTTGCCCGCGGCGTTTGCAAGCTCACCGACGAAGGAATGAATTCCAAAGG
>DATLVJ010000548.1:0-3537 GCA_035577585.1 Candidatus Limnocylindrales bacterium | reverse complement strand
TGGTCCGCGCAGACGAGCAAAAAGTCCTGGGTAACTATCTTCCTGATTTTAACGCTCATCCTGGGTACCGTCTTCCTTGGGGTAAAGGTTGTCGAATACAAGCAGAAGTTTGATCACCATCTGATTCCTGGTCATGGATTTGATATCACGTATTGCAGCAAGAACCCGGCCGTTTGCCACCTTGAGGGCAAGGACCTTTCCAACGAAGTAGAGGAGATCGAGAGCGGAGTTAAAACCGAAGGGAGCGAAACTGCGCTAAACGCACACGCCCAGCTTTACTTTTCCCTCTATTTCGGCATGACCGGCCTCCACGCGCTGCACATGATCGTTGGCGCAGGATTGTTGCTCTGGCTCATCCTGGAATCCCGCAAGGGGCGCTACGACGCGAATTACAACACCCCGGTCGAAAACGTCGGCCTCTACTGGCACTTTGTCGATATCGTTTGGATTTTCCTTTTTCCGTTGCTCTATCTGATTAATCGCCATCTAGTCTGAGTGGAGAGATTCGCGTGTCGGAAAACGAACATCACGTAGTTTCGCCCCTGCTATACCTTGGCATTCTCGGTGCCCTGCTTATCGGCACGGGTTTAACCGTTTGGGCCGCTTACCAGAATTTTGGACCTTTCAACATTGTCATCGCGTTGCTCATCGCGACGATCAAAATGTCCCTCGTGATTCTCTTCTTCATGCACGGAAAATACAGCGCAAAGCGCACACAACTCGTCATCATCTCCGGCTTCTTCTGGCTCGCCATCATGCTTGGCCTCACGTTGATGGATTACACCACGCGTCATCCCGAGCCCAGCCGCACTGCAAATCCGCCCGCACTCGCCGTCTACCGCGCCTAACCCGCCTCGACCACATACGCGCGGGCAAATTACTCGGACGAACCACCCGCTCCGCGCATTTCTATTTTCCACTCTCCGCCTTCAGGGTGAGCGCTACGTGAACCGCATCTTGCGGAACGTAATTGCCATGGAACGTCTGGCCGAGGCGCGCGGGGTGCAAATCGAGAACTCAAGGCCTCTGCTCCTTCCACGACGATCACGAGCCGAGTCTCATCAATCAGCGTGCGCAGCGTTGTTCGCGTCTCACGGACAACGTTTTGATATCTTGTATAGCGAGGTAGCTATGCTGGTTATTCGACTTCCGCAGTCCATCGAAAAGCGCCTGGAGAAGCTTGCCCGGCGTACCGGGCGCACCAAGACCTACTATGTTCGTGAAGCCATCCTCGAGCACCTGGAAGAGATCGAGGACTTGTATCTGGCTGAAGGCACCCTGGAACGCATCGGCAGCGGTGAAGAGCGGACCATCCCCTTGAAGCAAGTCATAAAGCGGCATGGCTTACAACGTTGGGCTGTCTGAGTCAGCGGAGCGAGAACTCGGCAAACTCGACGCGTCGCTGGCCAAGCGCATCCTGAAGTTCTTGCATCAACGAGTCGCCAAATTAGACGATCCGCGCAGCATCGGAGAGGCGTTGCACAGCTCGCGGCTTGGAGAGTTCTGGAAATACCGTGTAGGCGATTACCGGCTCATCTGCAAGATCGAGGACGACCGCTTGATCGTTCTTGTCCTTCGCGTCGGCCATCACAAGGAAATCTATCGCTAGTAAGCAAGCCTGAGACGACCCTCTCAATCGGTTTTGAAGCGGCGGGCCGAACTGGCGATGCAAAATATTCAAACGGCGTCATGGGACACTCGATGTCGCCTGAACCCAGGGAGAAATCTCTCTTGGATTTTCAAATTGACGGAAAAGCCATCGGTCACGCACACCTCCGCCGTGTTCGGTGTTTGTTGGGGTGTTAAGGAAGGCGGCGAGTTCCGAAGTTTTCGGGCTCACCATCGGCGAAAGTGCGGGTCTCTGGGTTTCTACTGGGGAAGCTCTGAAATAGAAAAGGGGAGAAGCGAACCGGCCCAGCCCTCAATCCCCTAAAGGGATCCTCGGCTCGCCTCCCCCACGTCTTCAAGAGAGAGCAACCCGCTGGCCAAATTTAACTCTTTTATTTTCAATACACTGCATCTGCAAAACTGAGTAAAAACGCGGTACCCCTGCGCAAAATTGCATGTCAGGAATTCCCCGTACTAGATCCCACTTCGTCACTATTGCCGCAAACTCGCGCGTAGTCCCGTCTTTCTTGACCCCTCGGAACTCCCCCTGCTATCGTTAAAAGTTATTCTGGCCCCAGTCTACCCACTGTGTGCCAGAGCTCCTGTGGAGGGAGCACTCTCGCAACATGGGCCTGACCAAACTCGTCGTGCGAGGCGCACGGCAACACAACCTGAAGAACATCAGTATCGAGATCCCGCGCAACACCCTCACTGTCATCACTGGGCTCTCCGGCTCCGGCAAATCTTCTCTTGCTTTCGACACGATTTACGCCGAAGGCCAGCGCCGTTACGTCGAGTCGCTTTCGGCCTATGCGCGCCAATTCCTTGATCAGATGGAACGCCCCGATGTCGACGTCATCGAAGGTCTCTCGCCCTCCATCGCTATAGAACAAAAGACTACTTCGCGTTCGCCGCGTTCCACCGTTGGCACCATCACCGAAATTTACGATTACTTGCGCGTCGTCTACGCCTCCGTCGGCGTGCCGCATTGTCCCAATTGCGGCAACCCCATCACGCGGCAGTCCAGCGAAGCTATCGTCCAATCCATTCTGCAGGGCGAACTCGCGCAGCCCGACGACCGCGTCATGATCCTAGCGCCCATCGTTCGCGGGCGTAAAGGCGCCTATCGCAAGGAACTCGAAAAACTCGGCCAGGATGGCTACGTTCGCGTTCGCATCAACGGCGAGCTCTATCCGATGGACGATCTCCCTGCGCTCGACAAGCGCAAAAACCACACCATCGAAGTCGTCATCGATCGTCTGCTCGTCAAGCAGGGAATCGCTTCGCGCCTCGAACAGTCCGTCACCACAGCGCTAAAACTTGCCGCCGGCCTCGTCACCGTCGCCGTCGTCGGCGGCAAGGAACACGTCTTTTCCGAAAAGCTCGCCTGCCCCGATTGCGGCATCAGCGTGCCGATTCTCGAGCCTCGCTCCTTCAGTTTTAATTCGCCCTACGGTGCCTGCCCTGCCTGCAACGGTCTCGGCTCGAAATACGATTTCGATCCCGCCAAGATTTTCCACGATTGGAGCCGCCCGCTTTTCGATGGTGGCCTCGGCCCGGGCTCCGCTTCCACAATCCTGAAACGCACGCTCGAACTTGCCGCCTACGCTCACGGTTTCGATCTCGACACGCCCTTCGACAAGTTCCCGCAAAAAATCCAGAACTTGCTCCTCTACGGCTACCCCCCTTCCGGCGGCCCCGGCGCGAAAGACGCCGTCGCGGAAAAGTCGAAATCAAAAAAAGAAAAAGGCTTCCGCTTCAACGGAATTCTGAAATTTCTCGAAAAGAACTTTGAGGAATCGAATTCCGACGCTTACCGCGAGTGGATGACACAGTACATGTCGGCTACGCAGTGCAGCGTCTGCCACGGCAAACGCCTTCGCCCGGAATCGCTGGCTGTAAAACTGGCCGGCTGGTCCATCGCGGATT
>DATLVJ010000547.1:0-7265 GCA_035577585.1 Candidatus Limnocylindrales bacterium | reverse complement strand
GCAACGCGACTAGTTTCTGCCGGGCCGGGGTGTCGCTCCCGTCGCCCTGATTTGTGTACGGATCTTTCGCTTGAGCCAAGATAATTGCTCCCTCACTATTTTGCGACAGTTTCGAACGGCTGGCTAGTTGGCGGGGGCACTCTTCGGCCGGACGGCGAGGTTGTTTTTCACTCCGGAAATACCCGCGACGCTGGCGGCGCGTGCGGCGGCAAGATTCTTTTCAGCCTCGGTCAGGACCGCGCCTTCAAGGGTGACTGCACCATTTCGCATAATGATGTGGATCACCGGCACTTCCAGGGCGGCGTACCGCTGGAGCGTGGAATCCTCAAAAATGGAACGGTAGACGGCGCGGCGAAATTCGTCGTCGCTAGGCGATTTGGGCAATACTTCAACCAGGTTTTTCACCGAAGAAACGCCTTCCAGGCTTTTCACGGCCGCTTCGGCATTGGCCCTCAAAGTGGGGCGTAGAACGTATCCGGTGAGCGTGACTTTATCCGCGTCGAGCGTAAAGGCGATGTAATCAAACACGGAATAATAGGGAAGCACAACAAGCTGGTGCCGGATTTCGCGGGCAAGCTGGGGTTCCTCGGGCTTCGCATCGGTTTTCGCTAATTTCGGGCTCGCTGGATGTTGCGCTGGCACAGATGGCGCAAACAGGCTTAGAGAGAGAAACTGAAAGATCGTGATCCTTCTTCGGATAGCTCCTCGCATCTCTTCCAGATTAGCAAAATCGTTTCGAGCGAGGGCAGGTAGTTTTCACTCGCAAACCTGTAGCTCATCCCTTCAGGGGTGAGGGCTTCTGCAACGCCGGCAAGGTTTTTATCTCGCTGCCATAGCCCTTAGGCATAACAGACTCAGCTACAAGGCGCCGAACCATTAATGAGCTGGCTACGACTCCGCGCTCTTCCTGCGTGGACTACTCGTCGTCGGTGTTAGCATACGACAGGGAATCGCGCTGTATCTCTCACCTGTCTGCTCGATTGCCCAGGGAGGACGCTTTTCATTGCTGGCCATCGCCCATCGCGGCGCTTCAGGGTACGCCCCGGAAAATACGCTGGCGGCGTTTCGCCGCGCGGTTTCGCAGGGCGTAACATTCATCGAAACCGACCTGCACCTGACGCGCGACGCCCATTTTGTCGCTATCCATGATTCTTCGGTGGACCGCACCACCAGCGGCCGCGGCGAAGTGAATCAAATTCCTCTGGCCGAAATTCGCAAGCTCGACGCGGGTTCCTGGTTCGCCAGCGAATTTATCGGCGAGCGCGTGCCGACGCTGATGGAAATTCTTGAATTCGCGCGCAAACACGACGTGGTGTTCTATCTTGAGTTGAAGCCCAACGGATTCTGGGGCGGGGAGCACGCGCTGATCAGCAATCTGCGCGAATCCGGGGAGATTCCCCGCGTAGTGATCATTTCCTTTGACCCGGGAATTCTCGCGGGCTTGCGAAAACTGGAGCCGACCCTGATGACCGGCCTGCTCTACGACGGCCAGATCGAGAATCCCTTTGAGAAGGCTTTGGAGATCGGCGCCCGCCAACTGGCGGTTCGCGGCGACCTGATGACCCCGAATTTCTTGAAAGAAGCGCACAAGCGCGACCTCCAAGTGGTCTGCTGGACGATCAATTCTCCCGCCCACATGCGGTTGTTGGAAGCCGCAGGCGTGGATGGGATTATGTCCGACTATCCGGACCGGCTGCTGGATTCGCTAGGGAAATAGCGCGGTAAACGGCGGCGAACTGCGCAACGCTCAACTGCTCGGCGCGCGCATCTTCCCGCAGATTCAATGCCTTCAAGAATTCTCGAATCTGCTGCGGTTTTGCCACCTGGCGAAGATTGTTCGCAAGCGTTTTTCGTTTCTGTCCGAAGCACGACTTCACAAAATTTAGAAACTCTTCCGGATCCCCCGCGCCCGATTGCGCTCCCGGCCCTGGAAGCCGAAGTGTGACCAGCGCGGAATCCACTTCAGGCGGCGGTTCGAACGCGCCGGCCGGAAGTTTGACCACGAATTCCGGCCGCGTGTAGAACTGCGTGGCGACGGAAAGATAGCCATAATCACTGCTGCCGGGCCGTGCGGCGAGCCGGAGCGCCACTTCCAGTTGGATAACAATATGAATTTCGTCGATCTGATTGGCGAACGAAAAAAAGCGATGCAGGATCGGCGAGGTGATGTAGTAAGGAAGATTGCCGTACAGCCTGATACGCCGGCCCGCGGCGAGAGCGCGAAGGTCAATTTCGAGCACGTCCCCGGAAACGATTGTGAGATTTGGGTGCTTGCTGGCGAGTCGCTCCAGCCGTTTGACGAGAGCCGGATCCAATTCGACCGCATAGACGGGAACACCCGTCTGCGCCAGATACTCGGTCATTTCTCCACGCCCCGCGCCAATCTCGATCCAGCAATAATTGTCTGCAGCGGATTCCGCGGGAGTCTCCATGCCGTGCGAGGAAACGCGAATCGCGCGCGCGATTTTTTCGCGCCAACCGGCATCGCTCAAAAAATGTTGTCCAAGCTTCTGTCTGGCCATAACGGAGAACTCTGCCAGTCTACCAGCAGTCATACGATGCGGGACCATTTGCCGCACTGAATGAAAGACATGCCCGGGAATTGGTCCCGCTGGCGCTGCGCGGGAATCTTTGTGTTGCTGGCAATAATCTATCGGCTCATACTTCGGCCGGAGGAAACTGGTCATGCCCGACGAGCCTTCGGCGGAAACAAATAGTCCAGCTTGGCTGACAACGATTGCCTCGTTGGCCGTCGGAGCTGCGTTTTTTGCATTGTGGTTCTGGTTGCTGCCGGGTTGGCTGGGGTTCGATGTGGCCGCCGTTGGCACGGCGCACTGGCGATGGATCGGCGCCGTCCCCTCGGTGCTCGGTTTCTCCGTGGCGTTGCGATGCATCTGGGATTTCGGGCGCACGGGCCGCGGAACGCCCGCGCCATTCGTTCCTCCTCAGCGCCTGGTGATAGTGGGATTTTATCGTTATGTAAGAAATCCGATGTATGTCGGCTTCTTCGCGGGCTGGATGGGTTTGTGGGTCGTGTTTGGTAGAGCGAACCGTTCTTCGCTCGTGGTTGTGTTGGTCGCCTCGGCTGCTGTCGTGCTCTTTGTGAAGTTTTATGAGGAGCCCACTCTTCGGAAAATGTTTGGCGCGGATTATGAGGAATATTGCAGGAATGTTCCCCGTTGGATTCCCCGCCTGCGTGCCTGGAGCCGGTGAAACTATCCCGAATTCTGTGTGCGTAAGATGTTCGCAACCAATTGCTCGAACCTGGTGTCGAGACGATGCCGTGACCCAAGAATCAGGAAACCCGGCAAAATCTGAAGAACGAATCCGGTTGACGCTGGCCGGGGCCTCCGATAGCGTAGGAATTTCACACTAATCCTATGCGCATTCTCTTTGCAGCTTCGGAAGCGTTGCCTTACGCGAAGACCGGTGGCCTCGCCGACGTGCTGGAAGCGTTGCCGCGGGCGCTGGTGAAGCTGGGCCACGAGGTCGCGGTGTTTCTCCCTCGCTATCGCGGAGTGAAGTCCTCGTCGATCGTGATGCCCAGCCTTACCATTCCGCAGGGCACCCGCCTTCGCTTTCCGGCCATCAACAACGGCTCGGTTATCCGTGGCGTGCGCTACTTTTTTCTGGACGATCCTTTTTACTTTGACCGCGACGGCATTTATGGCGACAAAATTCGCGAGTTTCCCGACAATGCCGAGCGCTTCACCGAATTTTCCCGTGCCACCATCGAAATGGCCAAGCACGTCTGGACCCCCGACGTTTTTCACTGCAACGACTGGCAGACGGCGATGGTCCCTGCCTTGCTCCGCTCCTCGTATGCGGACGACCCCGTGGTGAAGGAAATTCCGGTGGTCTTCACGATTCACAACATCGGTTATCACGGCGTGTTTCCGCCGGAATCTTTGACCCGCGCGGGAATCCCGCAAAGCTTGTTTCATCCCGGCGGCATCGAATTTTTCGGCAACGCCAACTTCCTCAAGGGCGGCCTGATCTATTCGGATTATCTGACGACGGTAAGCCCAAAATATGCCCAGGAAATTCAAACACCCGAATTCGGCTTCGGTTTGGATGGAGTGATTCGTTCGCGCGCCAGCCGCCTGGTCGGAATATTGAACGGGGTGGATTATTCGGCCTGGAGCCCGGAGCGCGACACTCTAATTCCCGCCAAATTTTCGGCAAAAAATCTGGAAGGGAAGAAGGTCTGCAAAGAAAAGTTGGTCGAGGAATTTCACCTGTTGCGCGATCACCCGAGTTGGCCGGTCTTGGGAATCGTGTCCCGCTTTGCCGACCAGAAAGGCTTCGATCTGATCGCCGCGATTGCCCGCGACCTGATGCACGAAGATGTCTTGCTCGCAGTTCTCGGCACCGGTGATCGCCGCTACGAGGATTTATTCCGCGCCTTGGCAACGGATTTTCCGGGCCGTGTCGGCGTGAAAATCGCCTACGACAACGCGCTCGCCCACCTGGTGGAAGCAGGCTCCGACATGTTTTTGATGCCGTCGCGATACGAGCCTTGCGGATTGAACCAGATTTACAGCCTCCGCTATGGCACCGTTCCCATCGTGCGCGCCACCGGCGGTCTCGACGACACCATCGAAATGTTCGACCTGGAACATGGCACCGGCACAGGCTTCAAATTCACGGAGTATTCCGGCGGAGCGCTCTTGCACGCCATCCGCCAGGCGTTGCATTATTACTCCGACGATGGAATCTGGAAACGCATTCAAATGAACGGGATGGCGAAGGATTATTCGTGGAACACCTCGGCGGCGGAATATGCGAAACTATATGAGGCTGCCAGGGCGGCAAGAAACCAAACTACAGTTCCCGCATCTAACTAATCAGGAAAGTGGCTGCCCAGTTGCAGCCCTAAGAGGATACAAAGGTTATGGCTGAAAATATTCTTACGGTGAATGACGGAAACTTTGATACCGAGGTTTTGACTGCAAGCAAGTCGCAGCCCGTCATGGTCGATTTCTGGGCGGAATGGTGCCGCCCGTGCCACATGCTGGCGCCCACGGTCGCGGAAATTGCCCAGGACTACGCGGGCAAGCTCAAGGTCACCAAGCTGAATGTGGACGAAGCGATGAATTCTTCCACCCGCTATGGCATTCGCGGCATCCCCACCCTGCTCGTGTTCAAGGATGGCCAGGTGGTGGAGCAGATTGTCGGCGCGGTGCCCAAGGATCAGATCACCAAAGCGCTCGACCGACATCTCGGCTAATTGCCGGTTGCTCTGCGGAAAAATTAGAGTCGGAGTACGGCCCGCTTTTGAAGCGGGCCGTTGCCGTTTCTGCGCAACAATAGTCTGAGGGCGGAGGATTGCATGCCTGAATCGAAACGCGAGCTGCCGCGGTGCCATTGGGCAAGCAACGCCTTGAACATTCCCTATCACGACGAGGAGTGGGGCGTGCCGGTCCACGACGAACACCGCTGGTTCGAGTTTCTGATTCTGGAAGGGGCACAGGCTGGCCTGAGCTGGGACACGATTCTGCAGAAGCGCCGGCGCTACCAGCAGGTTTACGCGGGCTTCGATCCCGAAAAAGTGGCGCGCTTCGACGCGAAGAAATCGCGCGAACTGCTTGCCGATCCCGGCATCATCCGCAACCGCTTGAAAATTGCCGCCGCGGTATCAAATGCACACGCCTTCCTGAAAGTGCAGCAAGAGTTCTGCAGCTTCGACACGTATGTCTGGCAGTTCATCGGCGGTGCTCCGATCCAAAACAAGTGGAAGCGGCATAAGCAGGTGCCTGCCGTGACCCCGCTCGCCGCCGCCTTAAGTAAAGATTTGAAGAAACGCGGCTTTCGCTTCGTCGGTCCAACTATTGTCTACGCCCTGATGCAAGCCACCGGCCTCGTGAACGACCATCTGGTGAATTGTTTCCGCTACAAGCAGTTGGCGGAAAGCTAGCTTGCGGCCAAAAGTTTCCTTTGCTAATTTAAGAGCAGAGCGGGCGTCGTACAATGGCAGTATAGAAGCTTCCCAAGCTTCGGACGTGGGTTCGATTCCCATCGCCCGCTCCAGATTTTAAAGAACTTACTTCGTTTCAGTTCCTTTCCAACATCAGAAGCTCGCAAGGCTTCAGTCGTGGCAGCGGTTCTGTTCGGCGGCGGTCTGGAAAACCGCTGGATCGCTCCCTTAATAAGGTAGGAGCCTTCAGCCACAGCGGTTTAGGGAACCGTCACCTTGGGCCGTAAGTTGACGGTCGCGAGCCACAGCAGTGTGTGCAACCGTTACGCTCCGGAGTGCAACGCTGTTCGAAACCGTTCTCCGCACTGGGATACGCACATATATTGAAGGATAGACGGGTCCGCAGCTTATGGCACCAGAGGTTGCGCAGTACCCAAACGTGAAGTCAGAAGCCTGAACCCTGGGCTCTCTTTCGGGTGCTTGGTGTTGCCTTTTGGGGCTTAACCGTCTGGGTTAGGGAAAATTTCACCGACGTGCGTGCGGATTTCGTCGTAATACTCGGGATGCTTCACGAGAATCACAGAAATCTCTTGAGCGAGTGGGCTTTCGGCCGCCCATTTCTACTGGAAGGGTGCTTTGCCCTCGGACGCAAGCTGCTTATTCATCTGCTCGATCGTCTTCTGGATGTGGACGGGGTCCAGATGACGGTCCATCTCCGTCTGGATGCCTCCTGGATGTACCGCCGCGACGCGTATGCCATTACCTCGATGACGCCTGTCGAAAGCAACGGCGAAGAGGATATTCGCAGTCGTGGACCGGCCGTAGGCAACGAAGGGTTCATACGGCCGTCCTCACAAAGTTGAGATCTTCAAGGTCGACGTTGGAGAAGCGGTGCCCGGCAGACGCGAGGTTGATCAGACGCTCTCCCTTGCGGATAAGTGGCGCGCTACCAGGCTGCGCTACCCCCGACGGTGACTGCTCTGCATATTCTAAGGCAGTTTCCGATTTTACTCCTAATCGCGGCCGTCCTATTTGGCGTCACTATGCCAAAATTGGTTGGCTGCCCGGCGAGGAGCCAAGCGGTCGGGGAATCGCACCGTTTGGATCCGGTGGTTGACCGAGAATTCCCCATTGCTCGTAGAAGAACCAATCGCCGCCGAGGATTGCGCGAAGCTGTTCTTTCGGGAAGGCGCGCCAGCGGGAATCGCTGGTGCGTTTTGGGCTGGTGTTTTGCGGATGCACGGTGGCCAGGTATATGGAAGGGTCGGGCAGCGCGAGGACTCCTGCGCTATGATCGGCCCACACAAACTGGGTGTCTTCGCCCTCCGTGACATCAGGAAACGAATTT
>DATLVJ010000546.1:0-2869 GCA_035577585.1 Candidatus Limnocylindrales bacterium | reverse complement strand
CGGGGACGGTTGGCGACGCCGGGAAGAAGGTTGAGGTATGAGCTGGCAGCCGAGGTTGACGTGTCCATTGTGGAGGTGGAGGCGCTCACTTCGATCGCCTGAGACGAGGTGCCGACCTGGAGTTGGCTGTTGATCTGATTTTCGCCGGGGGAGAGGGCGAAATTCGAAACGACGCTCGTCTTGAATCCAGAACGCTGCGATTCCAAACGGTAATTGCCTACAGGAAGCGAGGAGAACGAATAGTTGCCGGCGCCATCGGTGAATGTGCTGGCGATTTGTGCGCCGTTTTCGTCGAGGAGGCGCACGGAAGCGGCAGGGATTGTCGCGCCACTAGCGTCGGTGATGGTTCCGCTGAGGTGGCCATTGCCGCCGCTGAGCGTAGCGGCGTGAGTTTGCGGGGAGAGTTGCACACTTTCGGGGAGGGGAACGACGGGGCGGCGGCTGTAATAGGGTTCGGAAAGCTGTTGGATGAACGAGTGCGGAGCACCGGCAACCAGGGAGAGTTCCACATTGTTCCAATCTTCGCCAACGGTGTTGTCCACGATCGCCCACCCTTGGAGGAGAGGCTTCTTGTCAGCCTTATTGGGAAGGACGATGCGATACGTTGTTTTCCAGACGGGCACTTCGCTGATGTAGCTGACGTACAGATTGCGCTCGCCGGTGCCGGTGGTGGAAAGGGTCATGCGGCGGACATCCTGATCGCGAGAGGCGGCGATGAGGCCGAGGTAGCGTCCGACCTCGACCTTCAAATCGCCATCCAGAATGCGGACAGATGTTGTGGGATTCAGGTCCACGCTACGAACTTCTCCGGCGTCGGTAATCAAGGAGATTTCCTCCGTTTCGACAGTGAAGGTGGTGCTTGAGCGAGTCTTTCGCTCGATGCTGAGAAGCTTGCCGGTGACGGCCGGAGCGGCGCCGCTGCGGACTTCGATGCGAGCGCCACGGAGTGCGCTGAGGAATTCGGCTTGAGTGGGTTTCTCACCCAGAGCGAGGCGAAGTGTGGCGAGGCGGCGGGCTAGCGGGGCTTCCGAATTGTAGTCGACGCCCGTGATGCGGCCACCGGAGAGATCGAGGACAGTGAGGGAGTTGAGGACGTCATTGAGCTGCGAACTTGTGAAATCAATGTGGACATCCTGGCTGCCGTGCACGGAGCCGAGGTGTTCGAAAAAGCCGATACCGTTTTTGTAAAGGACGACGCGGCGAACGGGGAGCTTTGAAGGAGTCACCGAAGTCGGCGAATGCGATTCGGCAGTCGGCGGGGGAGTCTTTGCGGGAGGCGGAGCAGCAGATTTGGTTTGGGCAAAAGCTGGGAGAGAGAAAAGGAAGAACGCAAACACACTTCGGGAAAGCACGTTCATGGACCACCTCGAGGAAAAGTGACGTACTAACTTGATTACGGAGATGCTAACAGCGTTGGAAGAGTTGCACGAGGTGAATTTGAAGGCAAACACGCTGAAGATATCAAGACGCAGTTTGATTATTACTCATGCCGCAGACGATGTTTCGAGCGATCACCCGTGGGAGGCGGAGTCGGCGGCGACTTTGCCGGCGAAGGAACGGTAGACGTGGATGAAGTAGATCGCGGCGAGGATCATGCCGATGATCCACCAGGCGAGGCCGACTTTATGGCCGTAGTCGGCGGCTTTGGCGTTGTGTACGGTGAGCGCATAGATGGGGTTGCGGGCAGGAAGGACCATCGGGTAGACGCCGAAGACGACGCTGGTCAGCATGCCGAGAAGATAGGCGCAGGAGGAGAGAAAGGCGTTGCGTTCGTTCTTGCGGCGAAGTTCGAATTGGACACCGGCAAGACCGGCCACGGCCAAAAGAGGGAGGATGTAGCCGAGCGGCCAGGTTTTGAAATTCTCGGAAACCTGGGGCTGGACGCTGAAGGTGACAGCGGTAGCGAGGGCGGTGAGAACAAGGACGCCCCACCAGCACCAGCCGGCGACGCGGGCCGCGCGTTGATTTAAAGCGCCCTCCGTTTTCCACTGAAGCCAAAGCGAGCCATGCATCATGAGGACCAGCAGTGCCTGCACCCCAACAAGAATGGTGTACCAATCGAGGATGCCCGTTTGGTCGCCGAGGCGGAAGTTGGTCCACAGGGGTTCGAAGAAGTAGCCGGACTGATCCAGCGGAACGCCGCGAACAACGTTGGCAAGAGCGGCGCCGAAGAAGATGGCGAGCAACAAGCTGGAGATGGAAAAGAGAAAATCCCAAAAGGGAATCCAGATGGGGCTCTTAATGTGGTTTCGGAACTCGATGGAAGTGCCGCGCAGGATAAGAAGCCAGAGCACCATCATGAGCGGAAGATAAAAGCCGCTGAACCCGCTGGCATATAGCGCGGGGAACGCGAAGTAAAGCGTGCCTCCAGCAGCGAGGAGCCAGACTTCATTGCCATCCCACACAGGACCGATGCTGGCGATGACCTGGCGGCGCTCTTCCTCTGTTTTTGCAATGAGAAAATGGACAGAACCGGCGCCGAGATCGAAGCCGTCGAGCAGAACATAGAGAGCGACCATCACTGCGACGAGACAGAACCAGAGGGTTTCCATGGCGCGCTCCTTATGCCGCCACCGAGGGATCTAAAGTTTCCCCGCGAGGCCTTGCTTCGGGCTCGGGCCCAATTTCGATCTCACGATAGATAAGGAAGAGCCAGAGCATGGCCAGAACGGTGTAGAGGCCCATAAAACCGATCAGTGTGAACCAAGCGTTGCCAGCGGCGACGCGGGGCGAAAAACCGTGAGCGGTGCGCATGAGCCCATAAATGAGCCAGGGTTGGCGGCCGAGTTCGGCAGTGAGCCAGCCGGCTGTGTTGGCGATGTATGGCAGTGGGACGCTGAGCATGAGGATCCAGAGCATCCAGCGGGCT